>DASXIP010000695.1:0-7802 GCA_036497875.1 Caldimonas sp. | reverse complement strand
CGGCGCACGCCGCCCTGTGCTTCGTCGCGCAAGTCGATCGGCAAGCTCAGCGGCCCGAACACGCGCAGGTCGCCGCCGGCATTGACCCAGCCGGACTCCGCGCCTTGCGCGCGCAAGGCCTCGATCGCCGCATCGACCGCGAAGCCCTTGCCGATGCCGCCGAGGTCGAGCATCACGCCGTCGACGAGCTTGTGCAACGTGCCGGCGGTGTAGCGCCAGCCGGTCGCGCCGCTGCCGAGCGAGATGTCGAACAGGCCGCCGCTGGCCCGATGCAGCCACTCTGCCGCGCCGAGGACGCGCACCGCGTCGGCATCGATCGCAATGGACGCGCCGGCGTGGGCGGCGTTGAAGCGGCCGACCACGCTTTGCGCGATGAAGCGCGAAAGCTTCGCCTCGATGCCGCGGATGCGATCGAACGCCGCATCGACCGCGTCGGCGCCGCTCGCGTCGTGGCTGCCGCACGCGCCGATGTCGACCAGCGTGCCGAGCAGCGGCCGGGCACGGCGGACCCAGCCGGCGGCGCAACTCCGCCGATCGCTTCGACCTTGCGGACTCGGGCGTGCCATCAGCCGAGGCTGCCGTTCTTCCTCGCCATCGCGACGACCGCGACGATGCGGCGCACGCCCTCGGCGAGATGGGTGCAGCTGAGGGTCGCGCCGCTGATGTTGGCGATGTCGTCGCCGACCGTGATCGGCGCGGCCGCGGTCTTGCCGACGAACTGGCGCCGCCACGCCGGCAGCCGCACCTCGCCGCCGTGGCTCTCGCGGTACGACAGGATCTCGACCTGCTTGATCGCACCGTCGAGGCCGATGCCGACCGCGTACGAGATCAGCTCGAACTTGCCGAGCACGTCGTCGCTCACGACGTAGCCGAGCGGCTGGCTGGCATGCTTGGCGACGCGCACGGCCCAATGCGCAGAGCGGCCGCGTACGCCCTCGGCGGCGAGCGCCTGCAGCTGTGCGGCGTCGAGCGTGATGTCGCGCGGCTCGAACGCGTCGGCGTCCGGAAACATGAGCTGCGCTGCCTGCTCGGCGCTCAGGTAGTCGACTGCATAGGCCGCCGCCGGTGCCGCGGCTGCGGCAGCAGTCAGCGCACCGACGAGGACAAAGCGCATCTAGAAGCTCCAGCCGAGACCGAGGTCGAAGCGGTCCGCGTTACTGTTCTCGCGGAAGCGCTGGTAGTCCGCTTTGACGACGATGCCGGAGCCGATGTTGAAGTTCGCGCCGAACGTGAGCACGCGCTCGGTGCGCGCTGGGTCGGGCGTCAGCCCGGGGCCGAGGTCGGCGAAGCTGCGCGCGGTGTTGAACTCCTCGTAGCGAGCGAACGGCGCGAGCGAATAGTCGGCGTTCGACCACACCTTGTAGGCCGCCTGCCCGTACCAGCCGTCGAACGATTTCGGGATCAAGGTGGTGCCGCCGACGAGCGGCGCGTTGAGCGCCGCGGTGTTGGAGATCGTGCCGCGACTGTAGACGCCCGACAGGTCCCAGCGGCCCGGCGTGTAGCGCGCATGCACGTCCCACAGCGTCACGCGCGCCGACGTCGGCGACTGACCGTGGGTCGCGCCGCCGGTAAAGAGCGAGCCGCCGACGAGCAGTCCCGGCACGCCGCGCCAGTTGAGCGCGCCGAACACCGACAGGTCGCGCGCTTTCGCGAGCTGCAGCTCCTGGTGGATCGAGCCGAGCGGCGACGCCGCGCCTTCGGTCGAGTTGGCGTCCCACTTGTTGAGGTCGAAGCCGGTCGTGATGCCGGCCTGCGCCGTCAGGCCGTTGTCGTAAGTGCCGACGACCTGGATGCCGCCCTCGCGCCAGGTGCTCGGGATGATCGCGGTCTCGACGAAGTTGCGCTCGACACCGTAGTAGGCGGTCGGCTCGTGGTTCTCGTTGAGCAGGCCCGCCGGGATCAGGAACAGGCCGCCGCGAATCGTGTACTCGCTCGTCAGCTGGCGCTCGATGAAGGCCTGCTCGACCTCGACCTCGCCGTGATCGTCGGCCGAAGACACCGCGTGCTCGACCTCGAGCTCGGTGACGACTTTGGTCTTGTCGTCGAAGCGGTGCTGGTAGCCGAGGACGAAGCGGGCGAGGTCGGCGACGGCGTTCTTCGAGTCGTTTGTCGGCCGGTTGTAGTTGATCTCGCCGTAGCTCGACAGTACCGTCGCCGGCCCGAGCGTGAGGCCGGGGCCCTGCTCGGCCGGCACCGGTGCAGCAGCCGCTGCTGCGGCCGAGGCGACGGTCGGGGCCGCTCCTGATGCTGCCACCGTCGCCGCCGCAGTGCGTTCCTGTTTGAGCTGCGCCAGCTCGGCCTTCACGCTCGCCAGCTCGGCGGCGAGCTGGTCGAGCCGAGCAGCGAGCGCGGTCTCGCTGGCACTCTGCGCGGCCGCACCGGTGCTGCCGAAGGCAATGCTCGCAGCGACGACCGCGCTGGCCATCGATGCCCAGGAACGGATTCGCTTCATGCAGGACTCCCTGGTTGTTGTCCGGGTTGCGGCGAGACCGCGCTCAAGGCGTGTAACCGTCGCTCAGCGTCTTCAGGAACGCGATGACGTCGTCGACCTCGGCGTCGCTCAACGCGGGCGCCTCGCCAGGGCGGCGGTTGTAGGGCGCCTCGGTGGCGTTGACGTTGACCCGGTACGCGGAAGGCAGGTCGTCGAACTTGGCGATCGCGCCGGCGCCATCGACCGGATCGAACCGCTCCGGGTTCGTGTCGCGCTGCACGTAGAACGTGAGAGCGTCCTTCAGCGTCTTGAAGCGGCCGTTGTGGAAGTAAGCCTGCCGCAGCGCCACGTTGCGCAGCGTGGGCACCTTGAACGCGCCGCACCAATCGCCGCGCGGCGCCAGATCGGCGCGCTGGCAGAGGCCGAGATCGAAGTGGGCCGGGTCGTCATTGCGCGCGAGCTCGGGATTGCGCGGCACGCCGAGGTTGTCGTAGCTGAAGTCGGTGAACGGCGGCGGCGCGCCGTCGGCGCCGCGCGCCGACGGGTGGCACGCGGCGCAGTTGCCCTGAGTCGACGAGTTGAAGAGCGCAAGGCCGCGCAGCTCCTGTTCGCTGAGCGCTGTCGTGCCACGCAGGAAGGCGTCGTACTCGCTGCTGTAGGCGTTGAACTCGGTGTCCTCGCGCTCGTATTGCTGCAACGCGAGCGAGAGGCGCAGGTAGGCGCCGTCGACGTCGCTGAAGATGGCGTCGCCGTACAGCTTCTGGAACTCGGCCGCATCGGGCGCTGCGGCGAGCTTGGCGATGACGGCGGCCTTGTCGGCATTGGCCATCTCGAACGGATTGAGGAACGGCTCGGTCGCCTGCTCGGCGAAGGTGGCTGCGCGGCCGTCCCAGAAGAAGCCGCCGGTCGGTGTGCCGTCGGCAGCGAAAAAGAACGGCGTGTTGGCGGCCAGGTAGCGGATCCCCGGCGTCTTGCGCGTGCCCTGCTGGTCGAGGTCGGCGCCGCCGAGCTGCACAGCGAGGGCGTTCGGCGGCGAGTGGCCGAAGGCGGGGTCGTGGCACGACGCGCACGACTGTCGGCCCGAAGCCGAAAGCGACGTGTCCCTGAAGATCTTCTCGCCGAGTGCGGCCTGCGCCGAGAGCGTCGCCGCTTCGGGAACCTCGGGCGTCGACGCCGTGCCGGCGCCGCCGCAGCCGCCGAGCAAGGTCGCGAGCGCGAGCGCCGCGGCGGTACGAAGACCCGAGGGGGCCATCGCCTTCATCTCTCCGTCTCTCCCCGGGTACTCGACCCGTGTTGCTAATAGGAATGATTATCAATCATATCCGCAACGAGCCGGACCGCCGTCCGTCCGCCGCCACGCCGAAACGCTGTACGACGCCGTTTCCTCTGCGAGTCGGTGCGGCTTCGTACGCACCGACCGTTTCGTGCCGTCGAACCGAGACCTGCGCGTGTCTGCGTCGGCGGCGGCGCGCTCCCTACAATCGCCGCTCCCTCGCACTGCATCGCGCCGCGCCCGCCGGCGCCGGCCTCATGCTCGACATCACGCTCTTGCGCAAGGATCTCGCGCAAGTCATCGCCCGGCTGGAGACGCGCGCGTCGCCGCAGCCTTTCCTCGACGTCGATCGCTTCGCGGCACTCGAGGGCGAGAGGAAGGCGCTGCAGACGCGGACCGAGGAGCTACAGGCGCGCCGCAACGCGCTGGCCCGCGAGATCGGCAAGCTGAAAGGGCAGGGCGGCGATGCCGGCCCGGCGTTGACCGAGAGCAACGGCATCGTCGGTGAGCTCGCGCGCTCGGCCGAGCGGCTCGAGACGATCCAGGCCGAATTGCACGCGCAGCTGATGGCGTTGCCGAACCTGCCCGATGCGAGCGCGCCGGTTGGCGCCGACGAGACGGCCAACGTCGAGATCAGGCGCTGGGGCACGCCGCGGCGCTTCGAATTTCAGCCCCGCGACCACGTCGACGTCGGCGCGCCGCTCGGCCTCGATTTCGAGACCGGCGCGAAGCTGTCGGGTGCGCGCTTCTCGTTCCTGCGCGGCCCGGTCGCGCGGCTGCATCGGGCGCTCGCCCAGTTCATGCTCGACGTGCAGACGTCGGAGCACGGCTATGTCGAGTGCTACACGCCCTACATCGTCAACCGCGAGGTCCTCGAAGGCACCGGCCAGCTGCCGAAATTCAAGGACCAAATGTTCTGGGTCTATCGGGGTGAGCAGGACGAAGCGGGTGGTGGCGTCGCCGCGGGCGGCGAGCAGTACCTGATCTCGACCGCGGAGATCTCGCTCACCAACAGCGTGCGCGGCGAGTTGCTGGCCGAGGCCCGCCTGCCGATCAAACTCACTGCGCACACGCCGTGCTTCCGGTCCGAAGCCGGTAGCGCCGGGCGCGACACGCGCGGCATGATCCGCCAGCACCAGTTCGACAAGGTCGAGATGGTGCAGATCACGCATCCCGAGAAAAGCTACGCCGCGCTCGACCAGATGGTCGGCCACGCCGAGGCGGTGCTGCGAAAGCTGGAGTTGCCGTACCGCGTCGTTGCGCTCGCGACCGGCGACCTCGGCTTCGGCTCGACCAAGACCTTCGACCTCGAGGTCTGGCTGCCGGCTCAGAGCGCGTACCGCGAGATCAGCTCGGTCTCGAACTGCGAAGCGTTCCAGGCGCGGCGCATGCAGACGCGCTTCAAGAACGCGCAGGGCAGGAACGAATTCGTGCACACCCTGAACGGCTCGGGGCTCGCCGTCGGCCGCACGCTGGTCGCGTTGCTCGAGAACAACCAGAACGCCGATGGCTCGGTGTCGATTCCTGCGCCGCTGCGGCCCTATCTCGGCGGACTGGCCGAGCTGCGCGGGTGACGACGCCAGCGGCCGCATCGACGCAGGCGCGCGCCGCTGTACTGCTCGCCGCGCTCGACGGCGCGCGGACCGTGCCGACGCTGACTGGCGCCGATCCTTCGTTCGCGCTGCCCGACGCGTTCGCGGTCGCCGACGAGATCCGGCGCCGTCGGCTAGCGCGCGGCGAGCGAACCGTCGGCTACAAGATCGGCTTCACGAACCGTGGCATCTGGGCCCGCTACGGCGTCTTCGCGCCGATCTGGGGGCCGATCTGGGACACGACGACCGAGCGCATCGATAGTGCCGAGGCGCTCGTCTCGCTGGCGCCCTTCGTCGAGCCGCGTCTCGAGCCCGAGGTGATGTTCGGCTTTGCGCGCGCGCCGAGCCCGGGCATGGACATGCGCGCGCTGGTCGGCTGCATCGACTGGGTCGCGCACGGCTACGAGATCGTGCACACGCACTTCGCTGGCTGGCGCTTCGCGGCCGCCGACACGGTTGCCGATTTCGCCCTGCACGGGCGCCTCTTCGTCGGTCCGCGCATCGCCATCGATCGCTTCGACGGGGGCTCTGTCGACACCGAGCTGGCGGCGCTGCGCGTCACGCTCGCGTGCGACGGGCGCGACGTCGAGGAGGGCGAGGCGAGCATCGTCCTCGACGGCCCGCTCCACGCGCTGCGCGCCTGGATCGACGCGATGGCCGTGCAGACGCCGAACTGGC
Organism: Caldimonas sp.; assembly: GCA_036497875.1. Lineage (GTDB taxonomy): Bacteria > Pseudomonadota > Gammaproteobacteria > Burkholderiales > Burkholderiaceae_C > Schlegelella_A. The sequence continues at coordinate 1,828 of DASXIP010000695.1, read as the reverse complement.
CGATCCGCGCCGGCGATATCGTCACCACCGGCACGATCACCGACGCCGCACCGCTTCGTCCCGAAGAATGTTGGCAGACGCGCTTGAGCGATCAACGCCTCGTTGCCATGACGCTGCGCACCACCGGCTAGCGAAGATCTGCCGCCGCGCTCGGCCGATCGCGCGAAGGCCCTAGAATTCCGCCCTCGGCAGCGACCCGCCGAAGCACCCGGCCGGAGAGGTGGCAGAGTGGTCGAATGCGCCGGACTCGAAATCCGGTTTACGGTTTCGCCGTAACGTGGGTTCGAATCCCACCCTCTCCACCAAAATGACGTCCAAGCAGGTTCCCGGACGTCCCAAAACTCCCCGCTGCGAGGTCGGGCGAGGTGCGCTTCGCGACGTGGTCCGAGATCGACTTCCAGGACGTGGATCATTCCTCGGGAACGGACGAAGGGCGGCAGAAAGCATCGGGTGCCGCTCAATCGGGCAGCCATTGCCCTCCTGGAGTCGACTCCACTCGCCGGCGATAGTGACCTGAACTTTAGGCGCCTCGAGGCGGAGCGCCTTCGGACATGGCGCTCGTCGCCGTGTCGTCGACTGCGTTCTCCATGGATTTCGGTCCACATTTCGGGATTGGTGTTCGGAGAACACCTACGCGCCCCGCGAAGTCGCGGAGATGGCTCTCGCGCATGCTGTCGGGAATGAGGTCGAAGCGGCTTACCGTCGTGGCGACTTGTTCGAGAAGCGCCGAGTGTTGATGGACGACCGGTGCGACTTCGTGGCTGGACAGGCACAGAAGGCACCTAGCCGTGCATCGCAAATGCGCTACACTAGGCCATGAAGACTGCCACCATTCCGTCCGTCAGAGTCGAGCCCGAGCTTCGCGCCGAGGTCGAGTCGTTGCTCGCCGACGGTGAAACGCTGTCCGAGTTCGTCGAAGTGTCGGTTCGAGCGGCGGTCGTCCGACGCCGCACCCAGGCGGAGTTTCTTGCCAGAGGAATGCGCTCTCTCGAGGATGCGCGAAAGACTGGAGACTATGTCGACCCCGATGTCGTTGTGGATCGCCTGCAGCGAAGGGTGGACTCGTCTCGAAAGCGTAAGGCGGCATCCGGGCGATGAGCTTTCGGGTCCGTCTGACCCGACAGGCCGAAGCGGATCTGGAGCGACTGTTCGACTTCGTGCTTGAGAGGGAGCTGTCCCGATCGGACGGGAACCTTGAACTCGCGGACCAGGCGATTGCTGCCATCCGCGCCGGGTTCAAGACTTCTGGTCGGTCTCCGCTGTCCTTTTGAACCGGTCCTTCACGCGCAAGCGTCAGGGCGTAGCGACCCGAAGCAAGCGGCCGTCCTCGATCTTCACGACGTCGCCGGCACGCAGCTCGGGATCGCCCTTGGCCTCGTAGGTCCGAGTCGAGCCGTCCTTGTGCGTCACCGTCGTGATCCAGACCTTGGTCTCGTTGATCTTCTTCTCGACCGCGTTGCCTGCGACGCCACCACCGACCGCGCCGAGCACGGTCATCGCTGTCCTGCCAGACCCGCCCCCCATCTGATGCCCAAGCACACCGCCCAGCACGGCGCCGCCGACCACGCCGGCCGGCCCGCCCTCGCCCTTGCGAGTTTCGACGGCCGTGGCGGTGACGACGCCGCAGGTGGCGCAGATCGCGGCGAGCTTGACGCCTAGCACTTGCGCGGGCTGCGACGCGACGGCCGTTTCGCCGGCGTGCCCGGCGGAGGCGGCGAAGAGACTCGCCGCGAGGACGAGGATGGTCGAGCTTTTCATGTTCTTTCCTTGTGGTGGTAGTGAAAGTGGGTGCGGTGTCATCCGGCTTCGTTCGGCGTGGCAGACGGCG
>DASXIP010000694.1:0-17648 GCA_036497875.1 Caldimonas sp. | reverse complement strand
GCAACTCGAACGAGTCCGACGGAGGGATGAACCAGTACAGGATCCCCGTCGCGGAAACGACCAAGGCGAGCAGCCCGGGCCCGCGCCCGCCGAACCAGCCGCTCAGCACCACCACCGCGAGCGGCAGCTGGTAGATGGTCGTGCCTTCCGGCACCGGAAGCGCGCCGCGCGTGAGGAGCGCCGCACCAGACAGCGCCAGGGCGAGGCCGTAGCGTTCGAGCGTCTTTGGCCTCTGTCGCGGGCCGCCAAGCGCCAGGTCCGTCAGCTTGCCGTCCATGAGGATGCCTTTCCGCTGCCGAGCAGCGGGCGAAGAATAACGCGCGACGCGGGCCTGTCTTTGCCCACGCACCGCCGGGCGCGTCGCGGCCGGCGTTCTTCCCCGGCGGGTTGCATGCGCACGCGCCGCCATACCGCGCAAAACCAAATCTCAACCCAATCTCGACGCTTTGCCGATGTTTGGCGAAACGCTCGCGGCTACGCTTGCGCCCACACGTCGCTGGAGGCAGCGAGAAGAAGGAGGGGCCATGCTGTTTGACGCGCGCAGCTCGCACAACGCGAATCCGCTCGGCCGACGAGCAGCCGCCGAGGGCCGGACATGAGCTTTCTCATCGTGGTGCTGGCGCTGGCGCTCCTGATGTTCGTCGCCTACCGCGGCTTCAGCGTCATTCTGTTCGCGCCGCTCTGCGCACTCCTCGCGGTGCTCCTCACCGACCCTGCTCTTGTCGCGCCGATCTTCAGCGGCGTGTTCATGGAAAAGATGGTGGGCTTCATCAAGTCCTACTTGCCCGTATTCCTGCTCGGCGCGGTGTTCGGCAAGGTGATCGAGCTTTCCGGCTTCGCGCGCTCCATCGTCACCGCAGTCATCGTACTGCTCGGACGCAAGAGGGCCGTGCTGTCGATCGTCCTGGTGTGCGCGCTCCTCACCTACGGTGGCGTCTCGCTCTTCGTCGTCGTGTTCGCCGTCTATCCCTTCGCTGCCGAGATGTTCAGGCAAGGAGGTATTCCCAAGCGGCTGATCCCCGCCACCGTCGCGCTCGGCGCGTTCACCTTCACGATGGACGCGCTGCCCGGCACGCCGCAGATCCAGAACATCATTCCCGCCAGCTTCTTCCACACCAACACGTGGGCGGCTCCCTGGCTCGGCGTGCTCGGCGCGCTCTTCACGTTGGTCGCCGGGCTCGCGTATCTCGAGTGGCGGCGGCGCCAGGCCGCTCGATCGAACGAAGGCTACGGCACCAAGCTGGTCAACGAGCCTGAGGCGTTTCCCGCGGAAGACCTGCCGAACGCGTGGCTCGCGCTGTCTCCGCTCGTCCTCGTCGGTGTCGCGAACAAGGTGTTCACGCTGCTCATTCCGCGGCTCTATGGCACGAGTCTGTCGAGCACGCTGCCGGGCCTCGCGAAGCCCGTCGTCACTCAGGTATCCTCGGTGGCCGCGATCTGGGCCGTGGAGGCTGCGCTGCTCCTCGGCATCGTCAGCGTGGTGGCGCTCGCGTACCGCGCGCTCAAGGAACGCTTCGCCGAAGGCAGCAAGGCCGCCGTCGCCGGCGCGCTGCTCGCGGCGACCAACACCGCGTCCGAGTACGGTTTCGGCGCGGTGATCGCGGCGTTGCCGGGCTTCCTGGTGATCGCCGAATCGCTGAAAGGCATCCCCGGGGTGCTCGTCAACGAGGCAGTTACCGTAACCGCGCTCGCCGGCGTCACCGGATCAGCCTCGGGTGGCATGAGCATCGCGCTGGCGACGATGGCCGACAGCTTCGTCTCGGCAGCGCAAGCCGCCGGCATTCCGCTGGAAGTTCTGCATCGCGTCGCCGCGATGGCGAGCGGCGGCATGGACACGCTGCCGCACAACGGCGCGGTGATCACGCTGCTCGCTGTCACGGGTCTCACGCACCGGGAGGCGTACCGCGACATCTTCGCGATCACGCTGCTCAAGACTGCCGCCGTGGCGGTGGCGATCGGCGTGTTCTACGTCACCGGGATCTACTAGCGCTGCAACGAGGGGAAGCCGGTCGTGCGGGAACTGGGGGCTTTGATGTGATCAGCGGTCGCGCGAGCCGCCGGACCGCTGCGTTCAGGCGAAGAGCCTCGCCAGATCGACGCTGGAGCGCCGCCCGACGTGCGCGAGATGACGCCGCAGCCAATGCTGCGCCTGCTTGCGGCCGAGCTCCTTCAGGTCCTCGAGGAGCTGGCGGCTTGCGATGAGCCGCGTTTCGGCGGCCAGCTCGCCGAGCACGGGGTCGCCGTCGATCACATGGAAGTTCGTGCGCAGCAGACGGCGCTCCTCGCGTCCGGGACGCGGCGCTTCCGCTGCGCGCCGGCGCACGTCGGCGAACATGCGCATCTCGCGCAGGAAGTTGGCGTTGAACGCGAGCTCGGCCGACCGACGCTGGATCTCGCTCGCGGTCGTCGGCGTGTCGTCGTATATGAGAGGTGCGAGCAGCACGATCACGATGTCGCGCGCGAAGCACTCGTAGTAGAGCGGAAACACGGCGGGGTTGGCGGCGAACGCGCCGTCCCAATAAGGCTCGCCGTCGATCTCGACCGCGCGATGGATGGTGGGCAGGCACGCGGACGCGAGCACCACGTCTGCGGAGAGCTCGTGCGTGTGGAAGATCCGGAGCTTCCCGGTGTTGGCCTGCGTCGCGGCGATGAAGAGCTTGACGTCGCTGGCTTCGCGGAGGCGCTCGAAGTCCACCTGCGCGACGACGATGTCGCGCAGAGGATTGAGGTCGAGCGGATTGATCTGGGCAGGCGAGAAGAAGCGGGCCCATTGAAGCCAGGCACGCATCGGGGCCGCGGCGGGCATCGCGTCGTTCTTCGCGCCGCTTCCCAGCTCGAAGGGCATGTGGCGCGCGACCGCGAGCCAGAAGTCCTCGAGCGCTTGGCGTGCGCCGTCGCGGCCTGCGCTCGCGAGCCCGTGTGCCATCACGACGGCGTTCATCGCACCGGCGCTGGTGCCGCTGAGGCCTTCGAAGCCCACGCGGCCGTCTTCCAGCAGGCGATCGAGCACGCCCCACGTGAACGCGCCGTGCGCGCCGCCGCCTTGCAGTGCGAGATTGACGCGTCGCGCGCCCGCGCGTCGCGCCCCGACGTGCATGCGGGGTTCGCGGATGACCTGTGCCAGAGAGCTCGTCGACATCGATGGACCTTTTGCTGCGGTGCATCATAGGGTAAACCCGTAGGCAATGCAGGGCCCGGGGCAATCCTGTCCGTCACGGACCAGCTGGGTTCGCGCACGTCGAAGCAAACGCTGGGCTGCCCGAAGAGGCGCGGCAGGCCCGCGCGTTCGACGGACACGCCGTTCGAATCGGCGGCTCAGGTCGGGTAATCGCTGTCGATGTACAGCTTCAGGCTCTCGATCGTCCCGGCCTGCTGAGCAACGACTGCCCGCACCAGGTCGCCGATGCTCAGCACGCCGGCGACCTTGCCGCGGCTGACCACGGGGAGGTGACGGATCCGTCGCTCGGTCACCAGCTTCAGGCATTGGCCGAGAGCCAGCTCCGGCGAAACCGCGATCACGTCGGCCGTCATGATGTCCTCGACGAGCGTCTCACGCGATGCATTGCCGCCGAGGATCACCTTGCGCACGCAGTCGCGCTCCGAAATGATTCCGACCAGCCGCTCCTCGTCCATCACCAGCAGTGCGCCGACGCGGTGCTGCTCGAGCATCGCGGCGGCCTCGTAGACGGTGGCGCGCGGCGAGATGGAAAAGAGCCGCGAGCCCTTGGCCGTGAGCAAATCGCAGACGGTGCCCTGCAGCGGCGAGGCTTCAGCGTGATCCAGCGCCATGATCGACTCCCTTTTGGTTCAGGCAGGCCGCCGTTGGACGTGCGTGCGGAATAGGCGCAGCACGATGCCCAAGTAGTAGGTCAGACCCAGGAAACTTCCCGCGAATGCGGCCACCGCCGGCGCGAGCTGGTCCGACGCGACGACCGACCGGAATACGAACACCTTGGCGAAGAACCCGGGGAACGGCGGCAGTCCCGCCAGCGACAGCATGGCGAACCCCAGCAGCAGAGCGGCGAACGGCCGCTGCGCAAACTTGCCGTCGAGCGCGGCGAGATCGTCGTCGTCACCGGGGCAGAGCAGCTCGTAGGCGGCGCAGGCGAGCAGCGTCGCGAGCGCGTAGAACGCCGTGTACCACAGCAGGTCCCCGGTGCGCTGGCCGGTCGTGTCGAGCAGCGCAAAGATCATGTAGCCGGCATGAGCGACCGACGAGTACGCGAGCAGCCGCTTGAACCGTCGCTGGCCGAGCGCGGCCAGGTTGCCGAAGAAGATCGACGCCAGCGCGAGCGCGGTGACGATGGCGGCGGACGTCGGGTCGAGCGGCTGGGCGGCGACGATGCGCACCAGAGCCAGCACGACCGCCGCCTTGACCACTGTGGCGAGCAGGGCGGTGACCGGCATGCGGGCGCTGGCGTACGCATCCGGCGCCCAGCCGTGGAACGGGAACACCGCGGCCTTCAGGAAGAGTCCGCCCAGCACCAGCACACCCGTCGCGCGCGCGTGTGCGCCGCCCTGCGCGAGCAGCGGCGCCCACGTTGCGATCGCGAGCGAGCCCGTGGCCCCGTACGCCAGCGAAATCCCGAGCAGCATGAGCGCGCTCGCAACGGAGGACAGCACGAGGTACTTGAACGCGCCTTCGCTCGCGACGCCGCCGCCGCGGCCGTGGACAACGAGTGCGAACGCCGGCAGCGACAGCAGCTCGACGCCCATGAAGAGCGACGCAAATCCGGCGCTGTCCAGGATCACGAGACCGCCGAGGATCGAGCAGGCCGCCAGGAGCCAGAACCTGGAGCCGCCTGCACCTGGGAAACCGACCGCGAGGCCGAGCCCGCACGCGAGCAGCACGGCCTTGCCGAACAACGAGAGCGCGTCGATCTCGATCTCGCCGGGCACGATCGGAGCGCCATACCCCGCGCCCGCCTGGTGCGCGAGCGCGACGAGGGCCGCGACCATCACGGCGATGACCGCGACACGCGCCCAGCGCTCGCTGGCGCGCAGCACTTCCAGCAGCATCAGCAGCGCGATCAGGCCGAGCAGCAGGTGGCTTGGCAGCAGCCCGTACAGCAGGTCATTCGCCATGGCGGGCTCCGAGCGCGACCACCGCAGGTCGCGCCAGCTGCGCGAGCGCAGGCTCGACCTTGTCCATCCAGGACGATGGCTTGACGCCGACCCAGAGGATCACGAGCAGCAGCGGCGCCAGCGCGGCGAGTTCGCGCGCGCCGAGGTCCTTCACCGGTGCGCCGGGCCGGCCGCTGTCGTCGAACACCGTGGTGCGTGCGAAGCGCATCATGTAGGTCGCGCCGAGCACGACGCCCGCGCTCGCGGCGAGGGCGGAGATCAGCATCGTGGCGCCGCTGCCGGCCTGCCAGGTCGAGAGGCCGGCGACAAAGGCGCCGATCAAGACCATGAATTCGGCGCTGAATCCGCTGCTCAGCGGCAGCGCGAGCGAGGCCAGCACGAAGAGCATCAGCACGACGGCGAACCGCGGCGCGCGCGTCGCCAGACCGTGCACCTCGGGCCAGGCCGCGCCGTAGCGCTGCTCGAGCAGCCCGAGCATCAGCAACAACCCGGCGACCACCACGCCGTGGCTCAGCACCTGGAACATCGCGCCGTGCAGGCCGGTTGCCTGGAAGCTGAAGACGCCGAGCACGACGTAGCCCATGTGGCTGAGCGACGCGCAGGCGACGAGCTGCTTGTAGTGCCGCTGGCGCAGGGCCAGCACGGCACCGTAGACGATGCTGATCGCGGCGAAGGCGGCGATCGCCGGCGCCAGCCGGTACGCCGCGAGCGGGCACAACGGCAGCGCGACCTTGAGGAATCCGTACGCGCCCATCTTGGACATCACGCCGGCCATCAGTGCCGTGCCGGACGGCGAGGCTTCGCCGTACGCGAGCGGCAGCCAGGAGTGGAAGGGGACCAGCGGGCTCTTGATCGCGCAGGCGAGCGCGATCGCGACGAAGAGGTAGCCCTGCTGCGTCTCGCTCAAACGCAGCGACTGCAGGGTCGCAAAGTCGAACGCCCACTGGCCGGTCTGTGCGAGGCTGGTCGCGCCGAGCCAGAGCACCGCCGCGAGCAGCAGCACGCCGCCGGCCATCGTGTACAGGAAGAACGTCAGCGCCGCGCGACGCCGCCGCGGGCCGCCGAACGCGAGGATCAGCAGCACCATGGGCACGAGCACCGCTTCCCAGGTGACGAAGAGCACGAGCAGATCCTGCGCGAGGAAGGTGGCGAGCAGCAGCGCCTCGAGCAGCAGCATCAGCGACAGGTACAGCGGTCGGGAGCCCTCGTCGGTACGCCAGGCGCAGACGAGCACGACCGGGAAGAGCAGCGCGGTCAGCAGCATGAAATAGACGTTGAGGCCGTCGACCGCGAAACGCAGATCGACGTTCAGGATCCGGATCCACGGCACGTCGACGCCGAACCGCGACGGATCGGCGGTGCCGTCGAAGGCGGTGAAGAGCGCGAGCGCCGCGCCGAAGGCGATCAGCATCGTCGCCAGCGTCAGCCCACGCGCGACGATGCTGCGGCCGAAGACGGGCACGATCGCCGCCGCCGCCCAGGGCAGCAGCAGCAGGCAGGCGAGCAGGGCCGGCTTAGCCACGCAACGCCTCCCAGCCGAGCACGATCGCCAATCCGAGCAGCGCGTACGCGACATAGGCCTGCAGGTGTCCGCTCTGCAGGCGCCGGAGGAGGCCCGACACCCTGGCGCCGATTCGCGCAGGACGCTCGAGAGTGCTGCGCGCGAGCAGCGGCTCGACACCACGAGCCAGCACGCGGTCCGACAGCCAGTCCGCGAACCCCACGATCCTGCTCTCGTACAAGGTATCGAAGTAGTAGCCGTGGCTCACCAGTCGTCGCAGCCAGCCGTCCCTGACCGGCAGGGCGAGCGGACGCGGCACGCGGCCGTAGCGCAGCCACGCGACCGCGATGCCGGCGAGCGCCACCGTCGTCGCGACCGCCATCAGCAGCGACTCCGCCGAATGGCCAACGCCCTGGCGCACGCGCGCGTGGCCGAGCAGCGGAGCGAGGAAATCGTAGAACGGCGCGGAGACGCCGAACCATTCCCGCCACGGCTGCGGCAGCCCGATCAGGCCCGCGAGCAGCGAGCCGGCGGCGAGCGCGACAAGCACGACCGACATCGTCGCCGGCGGTTCGTGGACGTGGCGCTCGACTCCGGGGTCGACCCGGCTGCTGCCGAAGAACGTCAGGAACACGGCGCGGAACATGTAGAACGCGGTCAGGAACGACGCGGCCGTGCCGACCAGCCACAACGCTCGCGAGCCGTGCATGGAGGACCACGCGGACCAGAGGATCTCGTCCTTGGAGAAGAATCCCGCGAACGGCGGCAGGCCGCAAAGCGCAAGGGTCGCCAACAGGAAGACGACGAACGTGAACGGCAGCCGTCGCGCGAGCCCGCCCATGCGCCGCATGTCCTCTTCGCCGCCGAGTGCGTGCAAGACCGCGCCTGCGCCGAGGAAGAGGCACGCCTTGAAGAAGGCGTGCGTGTACAGGTGGAACACGCCGGCCGAGAACGCGCCGACGCCGCAGGCCATCACCATCAGCCCGATCTGCGACATCGTCGAGTAGGCGAGCACCTTCTTCAGGTTGTACTCGGTCACGCCCATCGTGGCGCCGGCGAGCGCGGTCAGGCCGCCGACCCAGGCGACGATCGCCATCGCGTCCGGGGCCGCGAGGTACAGCCCGTTCAGTCTCGCGAAGAGGTAGACGCCCGCAGTGACCATGGTTGCCGCGTGGATCAACGCCGAGACCGGCGTCGGGCCGGCCATCGCGTCGGGCAACCAGACGTGCAGCGGGATCTGCGCCGACTTGCCGCAGGCGCCGATCAGCAGCAGCACACCGATCGTCGTCGCCACCGCGGCCGACGGCGGGGTCGCGGCGAAGAACGCGTTCACCGCCTGCAAGTCCAGCGTGCCCGCGCACGCGTGGATCAAGAACATCGCGAGCACGAACCCGGTGTCGCCGACGCGGTTGACGACGAACGCCTTGACGCCGGCGGCGGTCTTGGCCGGATCCTCGAACCAGAACCCGATCAGCAGGTAGGACGCGAGCCCGACGCCTTCCCAGCCGACGAACATCACCGGGAGGTTCGCCCCGAGCACGAGCACCAGCATGAAGAAGACGAACAGGTTCAGGTACGCGAAGTAGCGCGCGTAGCTCTTGTCCTCGTGCATGTAGCCGATCGAGTACACGTGGATCAGCGTGCCGATGCCGGTGACGACCAGGCACATGACCGCGGAAAGAGCGTCGAACCGGAGCGCGACGTCGACGGCGAAGCCCGCGGTGGCCGCCCACGTGTAGAGCACCGGCTCGAGCGGGGTGCCGGTCGCGAGCAGTTGTCGCCAGGCGACGAGCGTCAGCAGGAACGACGCCGCGGGCAGCGCACACGCGAGCAGCGAGACCAGCGGCCGCGGCAGGCGCGAACCGGCGATCCCGTTGACGAGGAAGCCGAGCAGCGGCAGGGCGGCGATCAGGGTCAGGAGCGTCATGCCTAGCCTCTGAGCTCGCGCGCGGCGGCGACGTCGAGGGTTCCGCCGCGCCAGACGAGCAGCACGAGCAGCGCCATTGCGAGCGCGATCTCGCAGGTCGCGGCGACGTAGATGAAGAGCACCATCGCCGCGCCGGCCAGCGTCTGGGTGTGCACGGCGGCCGCGACGAAGCTCAGCACGACGGCGTTGAGCATCAGTTCGAGGCTCATCACGACGGCGAGCAGGTTGCGCCGGATCATCACGCCGGCGAGCCCGGTGCAGAACAGCGCGGCGGCGAGCGCCAGCAGGAGGGCGTAGCGGTCGATCACCGGCCCTCCCTCATCACCGTCCAGGCGCCGACGATGCCGGCCAGGAGCAGCACGGTGGCCAACTCGAAGTGAAACCAGTACTGCCGCATGAACGCCGCCGAAAACGCGGCGAACGTGTACGACGCCGGCTCGGCTGCGACGGCCGCGGGTGCGGTCGCAGGCTCGCCGAGGGTCGCGAGCAGGACGGCCCCCAGCGCGGCCGCCACGGCGATCCCGGTGGGCAGCGTCCCGGAGAAGCGCTCGCGGTAGGCGCTGTCGCGGTCGTCGAGCAGCATGATCGTGTAGACCATGAACACCATCACCGCGCCGACGTAGATCAGCACCTGGAACAGCGCGACGACGTGGACGGCGAGGCACGCGAAGATCGCGGCAAGGCAGCCCATGTGCGCGATCAGGGCGAGCGCCGCGCGCATCGGCTGGCGCAGCGTCAGGACGAGCCCGGCGAAGACGAGCGCCAGCACCCCGAAGAAGACGATGAAGGCATCGATCATCGCGGCGACTCCGCTGCCCGGACAGACCCGTCGGCGTACGGCTTGCGCGGGTCTTTCAGGGGGTGCCACTGCGCGAGCAAGTCCTTGCGGCCCCGCATCGCGTGGCGGTCGAAGCCGGGCAGGTCGGGCACCTCCTTGACCATGCGGATCGCGTCCTCGGGGCAGGCTTCGACGCAGAAGCCGCAGAAGATGCAGCGCGCATAGTCGATCTCGAAGCGCTCGGGCGATTTGGGATGCTCGGCATCGGCGAAGTCCGCCTTGGCGACGATCTCGATGCAGTACGCCGGGCAGACGGTCGCGCACATGTTGCAGGCGACGCACTGCACCTCGCCGTTCGGCCGCTGGGTCAGCACGTGCCGGCCGCGGTTGTTCGGCGAATAGTCGGCGCGGATTTCCTCGGGGTAGTACGCGGTCAGCGCGCCCTTGCGGCCGGTGACCCACTTCCACATGTTGGCGAAGAACACCCTGCCCGTGATGGCGAGGCCGCGAACGATCTCGAGGATGTAGAGGCGCTCCCACATCCCGAGCGACGGCTCGTTCCAGTATTCCCGGCGCGTCCGAGGTTGCGTGCTCACAGCGTCCACCAGCGCACGATCGCGGTGACGACCAGGTTGACCGCGGCGATTGGCAGCAGGAACTTCCAGCCAAGGCGCATCAACTGGTCGAAACGGAACCGCGGCAGGGTCCATCGCACCTGGATCTGGAAGCAGCCGACGAGAAACACCTTGAGCGAGAACGCGAGCACCTGCAGCACCACGACCGCCAGGTGCGGCAGCTCCCAGGTCATGCCGCCGGGCAGGACGAACCCGGCCGGCGCCAGCCACGGCACGCTGTAGCCGCCGAGGAAGAGCGTGACGACCAGCGCCGAGATCACGACGATCTCGATGAACTCGGACAGGAAGAAGAGGCCCATCTTCATCGACGTGTACTCGGTGAAGTAGCCCGCGACCAGCTCCGACTCGCACTCGGGCAGGTCGAACGGCACGCGCTTGTTCTCGGCGATCGACGCGGTCAGGAAGACGAGGAGCGCGACCGGCTGCACGCAGATGCCCCACGCGGCGTGCTGCTGCCATTGCACCATCCGGTTCAGGTCGAGCGTGCCGTAGGTCGCCACCATGGCGATCAGCGCGAGGCCCATCGAGATCTCGTAGGAAATCATCTGCGACGCGGCGCGCGCCGCGCCGAGCAGCGAGAACTTGTTGTTCGACGCCCACCCCGCGAGCATCGTGCCGAGGATGCCGATGCCGGAAAACGCGAGCACGAACAGGATGCCCGCGTCGAGCGATGCGATCTGCATCGGGTAGCTGCGCTCGCCGAAGTACGTCGCGAGCGCCGAGCCGGGCGCGAACAGCCGTCCGGGCGTCACGCTGCCGCCGAACGGCACCACCGCGAACACCAGCAGCACCGGCACCGTCGCCAGCCACGGCGCGACCTGGTAGCAGAAGCGGTCGTAGGTGCTCGGCGTGAAGTTCTCCTTGAGGATCATCTTCAGCCCGTCGGCGATGCCCTGGAACAGGCCCCAGCAGACGAGCTTGACCTGCGTGAACGGCAGCCGCAGGTAGGCACGGTTGGCGCCGATGCGGTCGGCCATCACCGCCGACAGCTTGCGCTCGACCCAGGTGAAGACCGTCGCCAGCCCGAGCAGGAACGCGAGCACGTAGGCGACGAATGCGCCGTGGACGAAGAGGTCCTGCGTCATGACGCGAGCTCCCGGAAGACGTCGGCTGCGTGCTGCGCAAGCGGCGGTTTCGGGAACACCGGTTCGAAGACTCCGCGCCTGCCTTCGAAGTTGTCGAAGCTGCCGTGGCGCTCGAACGTGTTCGACAGCGGGATCACGACGGCGGCTGAGCCGCCGTCGACGGTGTCGGCCGGCGTCAGGTGGATCCACGCGCGGACCGCAGGGCCGAACGCGGGCAGCGCCTGCGCCTCGCCCCACACCACGACGACGTCATGCCCGGCGCCGGGGTCGTACGCCCGCGCGCCAAAGCGCCTTTCGACGCCGTGACGATTGGGGTTCTTGTCGGCGCGGATCAGGAGCTGATCCTCGACGACCTCGCCCGGCTGCGCGACGCAGTCCTCGTGCAGGTACGCGCTCACGCGCTCGCCGAAGGCTGCCTGAAAGGCGTCGAGCTCCTCGTTCGAGGCATGCGACGAGACGAGAACCGCCGGCCGCGCTGCGCCCGCGAGCAGCTGGCGGGCGCGCTCGAGTGCCGCGGCGGGCGTGGCGCGCTGGGCGTCGACGAGCGGTTGCGCCACGCGCGGGCGCGCCATCCAGCGGTGCTGGTCGAAGCCCTTGTTGCACAGCCACGGCCCGTTGACTTCGGGCCGCTCGAGCGCCGTGATGCGGTACGCCCGGGATGGCCGCTCCAGGCCCGCCATATGGAGCTCGCGTTCCTTGCGCCGCCGCCAGACCTGGATGCTGCAGCCGCGCGCGCAGCCGCTGCAAACCGAACGCACGGGCTCGAGGAACCAGACGCGGCACTCGTACAGGAAGTCGCGCGACAGCAGCGCGCCGACCGGGCACAAGTCGATCACGTTGTCGGAGTACGCGTCGTCGAACCGGCCGGGCTCGGCGCACTCGACGTACGAGTGCTGGCCGCGCTCGACGACGCCGAGCGCGCTCGAGCGCGAGATCTCGCGCGTGAAGCGGACGCAGCGCGTGCAGAGGATGCAGCGCTCGTTGTCGAGCGAGATGCGCGGGCCGAGGTCGTAGAGCTTGCGCTTGTGGTGCTTCGGGTCGCGCATCGCGGATTGCGCCGGGCCGTAGCGGTGCTGGTAGTCCTGCAGGCGGCACTCGCCGGCCTTGTCGCAGATCGCGCAGTCGACCGGGTGATTCACCAGAACGAACTGCAGCACGTCCTCGCGCGCCTGCTTCACCTGCTCCGTCTGCGTCTCCACCACCATCTTCGGCGTGACGACGACGTTGCACGCAGGCTGCAGCTTCGGCAGGTTGGCGACCTTGACCAGGCACATCCGGCAACTGCCGGCGATCGAGAGCTTGTCGTGGTAGCAGAAGTGCGGGATCTCGATGCCGTGGCGGGTGGCGGCCTGCAGGACCGTCTCGCCCTCGTTCGCCTCGATCTCGCGCTGGTCGATGGTCAGCTTCATGGCACGGCCTTCAGGCGGCGAGGCGGGCGTCGTGGAGCGAGCGGCCGTGGCGCACGCAGTGCTCGAATTCGTCGCCGAACTTGCGCAGGAAGCTCGCGACCGGCATCGAGGCGGCGTCGCCGAGCGCGCAGATGGTGTTGCCCTGGATGCCGATCGGAATCCGGCGCAGCGTGGCGAGGTCCGCGGGCGTGCCGCGGCCGGCGAGGATGCGCCCGAGGATGCGATTCATCCAGTCGGTGCCCTCGCGGCACGGTGTGCACTGGCCGCACGACTCGTGCGCGTAGAAGCGCGCCAGCACCTGCAGCAGCTTGACCATGCAGGTGCCCTCGGCGATCACGATCACCGCGCCCGAGCCGATCATGCTGCCGTGCCGGGCCAGGCTCTCGGGATCGAGCGTGACCGTCTCGACCTCGGCCGCCGTCAGCACCGGCGTGGAGCTGCCGCCGGGAATCACGGCCTTCAGTGCGCGGCCGTTCAGGATGCCGCCCGCGTCGTCGAACACGAGCTGCCTGAGCGGATAGCCGGTCGGCTTTTCGAACAGCCCCGGACGGTTGACGTGACCCGAGACGCCGAAGAGTCGCGTGCCCGGCGACTTGCCGGCCCCGATCGCGGCGTACGCCTCAGGCCCGTGCGTCACGATCCAGGGCAGCGCCGACAGCGTCTCGACGTTGTTGACCACCGTCGGCTTCTGGTAGAGGCCCCTCACCGCCGGGAACGGCGGCTTGTTGCGCGGGAAGCCCTTCTTGCCCTCGAGCGAGTTGACCAGGCTCGACTCCTCGCCGCAGACGTAGGCGCCGCCGCCGCGATGGATCACGATGTCGCAGGAAAAGCCGGTGCCGAGGATGTCCTCGCCGACGAGTCCGGCGGCTCGCGCCTCCGCGAGCGCGGCCTGCAGCCGGCGCAGCGGCAGGTCGAACTCGCCGCGGACGTACGCGAACGCGCGCCGCACGCGCAGCGCGTAGGACGCGATCAGCATGCCTTCGAGCAGCTGGTGCGGCGAGTGCTCGACGATCCAGCGATCCTTGAACGTGCCGGGCTCGCCCTCGTCGACGTTGCAGCAGAGGTAGACGACCGGGGCGTCCCGGCTGACGAACTCCCACTTGAGGCCGGTCATGAACCCGGCGCCGCCGCGGCCCTGCAGGCCCGAGGACTTCACGTGCGCTGCGACCTCGAGCGGCTGCATGGTGCGGATCGCACGCTCGAGCGCGGCGTAGCCGCCGCGCGCGCGATAGTCGGCGAGGGTGTGCGACGTCGCGGTGACCGGGAAAGCGAAGAAGACTGCGGCGCTCATGGCAGCGCCTCGAGGAGGCCGTCGAGCTTTGCTTCGTCGAGCTGCTCGTGGTAGGTGCGGTTGAGCTGCATCGCGGGCGCCGTGCCGCAGGAGGCGAGGCACTCGACCGTCTGGAGCGTGAAGCGGCCGTCGGCGGTGGTTTCGCCGACGCGGATGCCGAGCTTCTGCTCGAGATGCGCGATCAGCCGCTCCGAGCCGCGCAGCGCGCAGGCGATGTTCCGGCACAGCTTGAGGACGTAGCGGCCGCGCGGCTCGCGCTCGAACATCGTGTACCAGGTGCGCGCCTCGTGCACCTGCAGCGCCGGCATGCCGATGTACCCGGCGATCGCGTCGGCGTCGGCCTCGCTCACGTAGCCCTGCTCTTCCTGCACGACGTGCAGGAGCGGCAGGACCAGCGAGGTCTTCATCTCGGGCGGGTACTCGCGCCGCAGCGCGTCGAACTTTTCCAGCCAGGCGGGCGGCAGCGACGTCCTCATCGATCGCACTCCCCGCCGACCATGTTCATCGAGCCGAACGTCGGCACGATGTCCGAGACGAGGTGGCCTTCGAGCAGCGTGTGCATGCCGCCCACGTGCACGAAGCTGGGCGCGCGAACGTGCAGCTTGTACGGGCGGCCGCTGCCGTCGCTGACCAGGTAGAAGCCGAGCTCGCCGTTCGGCGCCTCGTGCGACACGTAGACCTCGCCAGCCGGCACGCGGATGCCGTCGATGACCAGCTTGAAGTGATAGATCAGCGATTCGATTTCGCCGTACACGAGCGGCTTCTCGGGCAGCACGATGCGCGGATCCTTGATCGTGACCGGACCGCCCGGCAGCCGCTCGACGCACTGGCGCACCATCGAGATCGACTCGTCGATCTCGCGCATGCGGACGTAGTAGCGGTCGTAGTTGTCGCCCTGAATGCCGACCGGCACCTCGAAGTCGAGCTCGGGATAGGCGAGGTACGGAGCGTCCTTGCGCAGGTCCATGGCAAAGCCGGTCGAGCGCAGGATCGGGCCCGTGTAGCCCCAGTGCAACGCGTGCTCGGAGCTCATCGACGCGACGTCGCGCGTGCGATCAATGAAGATGCGGTTGCGGTCGAGCAGGCCGTGGACGCGTTCGAGGTAGCGTTCGGTGAACTGCAGGATTTCCTCGAGCCGCTCGAGCCAGCCGTCGGGCAGGTCACGCGCCAGGCCGCCGATGCGCACGTACGAATACGTGAGCCGCGCACCCGTCAGGTGGTTGAGGTGCTCGAAGATGTAGTCGCGCACCGTCATCAGGTACAGGAACGCGGTCATCGCGCCCATCTCCATGACCGACGCCGCGACACAGGTGATGTGGTCCGCGATGCGGTTGTATTCGCAGAGCAGCGTTCGCAGCCACACGCAGCGCGGCGTGATCTCGACGCCGAGCAGCTTCTCGACCGTCGCCGCGTACGCGAAGTTGTTGTTCAGCGCCGAGCAGTAGTTGAGGCGGTCGGTGTACGGGATGACGTTGTGGTACGTGTGGTGCTCGGCCTGCTTCTCGAAGCCGCGGTGCAGGTAGCCGCAATGGACGTCGGCGCGCATCACCGTCTCGCCGTCGAGCTCGGCGATGATCTGGATCGTGCCGTGCGTCGCCGGGTGCGACGGGCCGATGTTGACGACCATGTGCTTCGGGTCGCTCGCGTGCTCGAGCGGGCTGCTGACCGGAGGACGGAACTGCATGGCCAGCCCTATCTCCGGTACGGCACGATCGGTTGCTCGTGCTCCATCGGGTAGTCCTTGCGCAGCGGGTGGCCGACGAATCCCTCGTAGAGCAGGATCGGCCGCAGGTCCTCGTTGCCGTCGAAGCGCACGCCGTACATCTCGTGCACTTCGCGCTCCATGAAACGCGCCGCGCCATAGAGCCCGGTCAGCGTCGGCACGACGAGGTCGTGCTCGGCGAGCTGCAGCTTGAGGCGCACGCGGCGTTGCCCGTACGGATCGAGCAGGTGGTACACCAGCTCGAAGCGCGGCTCGCGCGGCAGGTGGTCGATCGCGGTCACGTCGAGGAACAGCGCGAAGCCGACTTCGTCGCGCAGCCGACGCACCATCGGCAGCAGCCGTTGACGCGAGATCTCCAGCACGGGCATGCCGAAGCTGTCCCACGCGCGCTCGACCTGGTCGCGCACCGCGGCGAGGATGGCGTCGTCGGTCATCGCGAGATCAGCCGCGCGGCGGCAGCGGTTGCTCACCCGGCAGGATCGGGTGCCGGTCGCCGGCGATGCGGTCCTGCAGCATCATGATGGCGTCGATGACCATCTCCGGCCGCGGCGGGCAGCCCGGCACGTAGATGTCGACCGGGATGATTCTGTCGACGCCCTGCACCACGGCGTAGTTGCGGTAGAAGCCGCCGCTCGTCGCGCACGCGCCGAAGGCCATGACCCACTTCGGCTCGCACATCTGGTCGTAGACGGTCTTGATGGTCTGTCCCTGCTTGTGGGTCACGGTGCCGACGACCATCAGCAGGTCGGATTGGCGGGGCGTGAACCGCGGCAGCGCCGCACCGAAGCGGTCGGTGTCGTACAGCGTCGAGCTCACCGACATGAACTCCATGCCGCAGCACGCCGTGACGAACGGGTAGGGGAACAGGCTGAACTTGCGCACCCAGCCGACGAGGTCGTCCTTGCGGGTGGTCAGATAGTCCATCATCGCCATTCGAGGCCTCCGTCGCGCCACAGGTAGACGAAAACGAGCGCGACCAGCGCCATGAACACGAGGAACGACAGCAGCGACAGCGTCGCGATTTCCGCCCGCCCTGCGGCGGACGCCCAGACGAACAGCAGCACCGTCTCGAGGTCGAACAGCAGGAAGAAGATGGCGATCGGGTAGTACTTGATCGACAGCGGTCGCACGTTGCGCCGCTGGATCGGAGCCGCGCCGCACTCGAAGGGCTCGAGCTTGGCCTTGTCGGCCGGCGGCCGCGGGCCGAGCCAGGCGTTCATCGCCAGGATCAGCCCGACCAGCCCGACGGCGGCGACCAGGTACACGAACAATGCGGCGTACGGTGTCATCTCGTCTAGAGGCTCGCTTGGCTGAATCGGTGAACGCAATCTGCGACGGTGCTGCCTCGCTCGAAGAACAGGTGAGCGCGTCGAGCAAAGGGTAGGGCAGGGACTGCGGCCAGTCGTCAGAACGGCGTCGGCATTTCGTCACCACCGCGACGCGATGCGTCGACCGCACGGCCGCGGTCGAGCCGTACCACTTCGACTCGACCTGCGGTGTGGACCGGAGTGCCGCCGGTCGCTGCGCCGGCATCGCGTGGGCGGCCGTCGCCCCGGGCGCTCGTCCAGGCGCGACCCTCGCCGGCGCGGTCGAACCCGTGAAGATGGGCCGCACCTCGCGGCCCACGAGGCGCATCGGCTCGCCCGCGGCGAGGTGCTTCGTCGTTGCGTGCGCTCGGCGCCTCTAGTGGGCCACTCCGTGAAGATCGCCGACCCGCGGTATCCACTTCCTGAACTTCGAGACCGTGTGGAGCTTCACGTCGTGAGCCCACGGACCGTCGACCGTCCGCATGTTCAGCGCCTTCGGTTGCGGAGTGCCATCTGGTCGGCGAGCTGCGCGATGGCGGTGCCGAGGTCGAATGCGAGGTTGGTGACCAGAACCGTCGTCGCCGCGAAAGACGAAGCTGTTCGAGCAGAGAAAGCCGATCGGCGCCCGTCGCGATCGATGCCGCCGAAGTCGCCGAGCTCGGCGATCACCCGACCTTGCATCTGCTCGAGCACCTCGATCTCGTCGGACTGGTTGCAAGCGACCCAGAGTCGTGCGCGTCGATCGTCAGCCCGTCGGGCCTCCGCCGACGCGGTTGACGAAGATCTCGGGCGTTCCCGGTTTCAGTGGCGACCCGCTCACCGGGATCCTGACGAGGATCTCGCCGAGATGGCGCGCGTTTGCCGCACTCGCTCACCATTCGATCGCTTGTGTCTGCCGACGGACCTT
>DASXIP010000693.1:0-2152 GCA_036497875.1 Caldimonas sp. | reverse complement strand
GGATCGGCGCGGCCTCGGCGGCCGGCTCGGCCATCACTGCAGACATCAATGCTCCTTTGGATCCGCTCACCCCGTCACGGCGGCGCGCGCGCCGCCTGCCGACGCTCGCTCCTGTCGAGGGAAATTATGGAAAGCGGCCTGGTGCGGGAAGCGGCGATAAGCGAGGTGTTTCGCCGCCAGAAGGAGCCCCGCGGCGCTTGCGCTCAGGCGTAGAGGTCGACGCCGCCGGCGGCAGTCCGCCCGGCGACGCGCGCCGTCGCCGTCGGGCCGATCGCCTCGCTGCCGGCAATGCTGCCGTTGCGACCGCCGATCGCGGCGCCAGCTTCGTCGCCGCTGCGTTGGCGGCTGCCGGCGTGCTGCGAGACGCCACCGCCTGCGAGCGTCAGCCCGGCGTCGCGCAGCGCGCTCGCGAGCTCGGGCAGGCCGCGCTCGATCGCCTGTCGCGTCGCTGCGAGGTCGGCGCCGAAGTCGATCCGCGCCGCGGTGCCGTCGACGGCGATGTGGATCGAGACCGGGCCGGTCTCGGCCGGGTTGAGATGCAGCTCGGCGTGTTGCACGCCGTCCTTGGCGAGCAGGCTCACCTGGATGCCGAGCGCGCTCGCGAACGCGGGCGCGTCGACCGGGGTGGCGAGGGCGAGCGAGGTCGGCGGCGCGGCGACGCTGGTCGCCTCGCCGCCGCTTCGGATCGAGTTGCCGGCGGCGATCGTCGCGGCGGCGCTACTGTTGCCGTCGATCGTGTTCGCGCTGGTCGAGCTTGCGTGGAGGACGGCGACCGGGCCGCCGGCTGCCGCGAGCACTGTCGCGCCGGCGATCGCCACGGCCGCTGCTCCGGCGGCCTCGACAGGTCCGCTGCGGCCGACGGCGGCTTCGACAATGGCCTCGCCGCGCGCATGGACCGCGCCGCGGTGCGTGTCGTCGCGCGACGCGATCGCCGACGTCACATCGACCTTGGCAGCGGACGTCTCCTGCCCGGGGACCGCGCCGGCGTCCGCCGGCGTCGATCGCGGATCGGCGGCGATGCCCTGGGCGGCGTTGGCCGCTGCCGACACTGCGAGAGCCGCGGCGCGCTCGTCGGTCGATGTCGGCGCGGCGGTCTTCGCTTCGTCGTCCTTGACGGTGGTGTCGTGCTTGCTGTCGGCCTCGGGCGCGCTGCTGGCGTCGATCGTTGCCTTCGCGGTCGTGCTCTTCGCGTTCGTCGTCCGTGTCCGTGCCGGCGAAGCCATCTGAGGTGCGGCAACGGCGGCGGGCCCGCCACCGGCCGCGGCCGTGGTGTCATCGGCGGCAGGGGGCGGCGTCTCGGTCGATGCCGAGTTGGCCGGCGGCGGCGTTGCGCGCTCGCTGCTGCGCTCGCGCAGCAGATCGGCGAAGCGGCGCGACGCCGTGGCGTCGGGTGCAGGCGGCCGATCGGGTGCGGTCGGCGTCGCGACGGCGGTCAGCGTTGCGGGAGCGTTCGGCGCCGCCGTTGCGGCGGCAGAGGCAGGGCGCATCGCGGCTGCGTTCAGCATCGCGATGTGCTCAGAGCGCCGTCGGCCGGCCCGGCGCGGTGAGGCGGCTCCACGCGGCACGGACGGCGCGATCGTCGCTCTCCTTCTGCTCGAGCCGCGACGCCTTCGCCTCGCGCTCGCGCAGCCGCCGCTCGACGAGCTTCTTCAGGCCGGCGGCGCGGATCTCGTGGCCGCGCGCGATCGCTTCGGCGCGCTCGACCTGGCCAGCGGCATTGGCGGCCATCCGTTGCTGCTGCTCGACCGCCTGCGTCAGCCGGTCCATGAAACCGTGGTAGCAGCGGACGAGCTCGATCCTGCCGGCGCGGCCGAACTCCGCTCCCCAGCGTTGCTCGTACTCGCGCCGGTAGGCGACGAGCTGCTCGACCTGCGCTGCGGCGGCGCGACGGGTGCGCTCGGCCTGGAACTGCTCGCCGAGCGCCTCGTCGCGCTGGCGCTCGGCCTGGGCGAGAAGGAGGGCGAGAGGCTTGAGGTCGTCGTGCATGGAATCGGTCTCGGCGAAGGGGAGGGTCAGGCCGCGAGCACGGCGTGCAGGAAGGCGATGCTGTCGCCGAGCGGCGCCCGCTCGGCCATGTTCTGCTGCAGCAGCCGGGTCATCGGCTCGTGCAGGCGGACGGCGAGGTCGAGTTCGCTGTCGTGGCCCGGCACGT
>DASXIP010000692.1:0-2847 GCA_036497875.1 Caldimonas sp. | reverse complement strand
CGCGTCACCAGCAGTACGAGAGTG
The DNA here is from genome assembly GCA_036497875.1 of Caldimonas sp. Lineage (GTDB taxonomy): Bacteria > Pseudomonadota > Gammaproteobacteria > Burkholderiales > Burkholderiaceae_C > Schlegelella_A. The sequence goes on along the minus strand of DASXIP010000692.1, from coordinate 2,823 downwards.
CTCTGCACCATGCCGATCAGGATCGGCGGGATCGCCTTGCCGACCATGATCTCGGTCGGCGACAGCGGTGTGACGAGAAGCTGATCGAACGTTCCCTGCTCGCGCTCGCGTGCGACCGAAAGCGCGGTCAGCAACAGCGTCTGCAGCACGCTCAGCGTCGCGATCAGAGCCGGCATGAAGTTCCAGCGCGTCTCCAGGTTCGGGTTGAACCAGGCTCGCGTCTCGATCGCGACCGCGGGCCGCGTCGTCTCGTCGTCGCGACTCCGCGACGCGTTGAAGTCGGCGACGACCGCGCCGACGTAGCCGGCCGCCGCCCCCGCGGTGGTCGAGTTGCGGCCGTCGAGGATGACCTGGACGGGCGCGTTGTCGCCGCCGAGGACGCGGCGCTCGAAGTCGGCGCCGATGTGCAGCACCATCAGCGCCTTGCCCGAGTCGACGACGTCCGGGATCGACCGTACCGACGGCAGCTCGGCAACGCGATCGAAGACGCCGGTGCCGTCGAGGCGCGCGACCAGCGCTGCCGAGGTGACGCTGCGGCTCTCGTCGAGCAGCGCATACGGGACGTGGTTGAGGTCGAAGGTCGCGACGTAGCCGAAGATGAGGCTCTGGAAGATCGCCGGCATGATCAGGATGAACCGGCTCGCCGGATCCTTGAGGACCGCAAGCAGCTCCTTCCTGATCAGGGCGGCCTGGCGGAAGAGGGCGTCGCGGAAGGCGGCCGGCATCACGCGATCCTCTTTCGCGTCGCCAGGCGGGCCGCGCCGAGCAGGACCAGCGCGTAGACGACGAGCAGCAGCAGGTTCGGCAGCACGACCGCCCAGACGTTGCCGGCGAGAAACAGCGTCTTGATGAGAGCGAGGAAATGGGTCGCGGGCAGGACGTTGGCGATGACCCGGACGACGACCGGCACGTTGCGAAGGTCGAACAGGAAGCCCGACAGCATCAGCGCCGGCAGGAGGCTCGACAGCAATGCGACCTGGCTGGCCAGGAACTGGTTCTTGGTGACAGACGAGATCAAGAGACCGATGCCGAGCGCGACCAGCAGGTAGAGGACCGAGGCGAAGAAGAGCAGCGCCAGCGAGCCGAGCAGCGGCACCGCGAACAGCCAGCGCGCGGCCGCCAGGCAAAGCACGAAGCCGAGCATGCCGACGCCGAAGTACGGGATCAGCTTGGCGAGTAGGATCTCGGTCGGACGCACCGGCGTCACGAACAGCGCCTCGAGCGTGCCGCGCTCCCACTCGCGCGCCACCACGAGCGAAGTGAGGAAGGCGCCGACGAGAGTCATGATGAGGACGAGCAGGCCGGGCACGAGATACCAGGTGCTCGTGTTGGCCTCGTTGAACCAGATCCGCGTCTCGAGCGTGACGCCGCGCGGCGGCCGCAGAGTGCCTTGCCGCTCGGCCGCGCCGAGCGCGTACTGCGCCAGCGCGCCGGCCACGTATGACTCGATGATCCGCGCCGTCGCGGCGTCGGTGCCGTGGATGATCAGCTGCACCCGGCCGTCGCCGCCGTGCAGGCGCGATGCGAAATCGCTCGGCAGGCGCAGGATGCCGTCGACCTTGTGGTCGAGCATCAGCCGCTCGGCGGCAGGCATCGAACGCGTCTCGAGCGGCTTCAGGTACGGCGTCAGCGCGAGCCCGGCGACGACGTCGTGGGCGTCGGGAGAGGCGTCCTCCAGGACCACCGCGACGGTGGCCTGCTGGACGTCGAGCGAGATGCCGTAGCCGAAGATCAGGATCAGGACGATCGGCAGCACGAGGCCGATCGCGACGTTGCTCTTGTCGCGCAGCAGCTGGCGAACCTCCTTCTTCGTCAGCGACCAGAGCCGCGACGCGAAGCTGGAACGTTGCGCTGGCGCAGGGCCGCTCACGACGCCGCCTCCTTGGCGTGGGCGCGGCGCGCCTGCTCGACGATGGCGATGAACGCCCGCTCCATGTCGGCGGCGCCGCCGGCTTGCTCGCGCACCTCGCGCGGCGTGCCGATCGCGAGCACCGCGCCGGCGTCCTGGATGACGATGCGGTCGCAGTACTCGGCCTCTTCCATGAAGTGGGTCGTGACGACGACGGTCGTGCCGCGCCGTGCGAGCATGGTGATCCGGTACCAGAAGTCGCGCCGCGCGAGCGGATCGGCACCGCTCGTCGGCTCGTCGAGAAAGAGGATCTCGGGCCGGTGCAGGAGCGCTGCCGCCATCGACAAGCGCTGCCGGTAGCCGCCCGGCAGCTGCTGCGCCGGCGCGTCGAACGAGCTGCGCAGGCCGAAGGCGTCGACGACCTCGTCGATGCGCTTCTTCGCGTCCTCGCGCTGCAGGCCGTAGGCGCCGGCGAAGAAGCGCAGGTTGTCGCCGACCGAGAGGTTGCCGTAGAGCGCGAACTTCTGCGCGACATAGCCGATCCGCCGGCGCGCCGAACCGGGGGCCGTGCGCATGTCGAGCCCGGCGACGCGCAGCGTCCCCCTCGTCGGCGGCAGCAGGCCGCACAGCATGCGAAACGTCGTCGTCTTGCCGGCGCCGTTGGGGCCGAGCAGGCCGAACACCTCGCCGCGTCGAACCGAGAACGTGGTGTTCGCGACCGCCGTGAAGTCGCCGAACTTGCGCGACAGGTCCTTGACCATGATGACGGTGTCGTCGCCGCCGGCGGCGGCCCCGCGCGACTCGGCCGGCACGTCCTTGTCGTAGCGCGGCGGTTCGCCGCCCGCTTTGCGCAGCAGCACCATGAAGCCGTCCTCGAGCCGCTCGGCGACCGGCGCGACGGGCGCGTCTTCGAGTTCTGCCTGACCTTGGCCGTCGGCGCGGATGAAGCGCACCTGGCCAGCCTGCGGCACGGC
>DASXIP010000691.1:0-5468 GCA_036497875.1 Caldimonas sp. | reverse complement strand
CTGCTCGCTCGGCATGCGTTCGCCTTTGCCGCCCGTGATGGTCGAAGCGCCATAAGGGCTGCCGCCCTTGATCTCGTCGAGGCCCATCTGGCGCTGCTCCGCGTATGGCAGGCCGACGATGATCATCCCCTGATGCAGCAGCGTCGGATGGAACGTCAGGATCGTGCTTTCCTGGCCGCCGTGCTGCGTCGCACTGCTGCTGAACACGGAGCCGACCTTGCCCACCAGGGCGCCGCTCATCCAGAGCGCACCGGTCTGGTCGAGGAAGCTCCGCATCTGTCCCGTCATGTTGCCGAAGCGAGTCCCGGTGCCGAAGATGATCGCGTCGTAGTCGGCGAGCTCCGCGGGCGTTGCGACGGGGGCGGCCTGATCGCTCTTGCCGCCGGACTGCCGAAACAGCTCGTCCGGGATGGTCTCCGGCACGCGCTTGATCTGGACGTTCGCGCCTGCGACTTCGCGCGCGCCTTCGGCGACCGCTGTTGCCATCGCCTCGATGTGTCCGTAAATGCTGTGATAGAGGACGAGAACCTTTGCCATGACTGACTCCTTTGGTGAGGTGAGAAGCCCCGCGCTTCAGCTGTTGCCCGCGGGCGGAGGTGACTCGCGTGCGAGCACGAAATCGAACGCAAGCGTGTGGTATCGCCCCTCGACCTGCTTCGCGTGGGGACCCGTCCCTGGCGCATGGGCGATGTAGTCCGCGACGAGGGACTCGCGCACGCCGAACACGACGTCGCTGTCGAGGTACGGATCGCCCGCGCGAAACACGTGCGTCGTCAGCGTCTGATAGCCCGGCGCCTGGATGCGAAAGTGAACGTGCGCAGGCCGCCAGGGGTGGCGTCCGCTGGCGACGAGCATCTGCCCGACGGGCCCGTCGGTCGGCACCGGGTACGCGACCGGCAGGATCGTCCGGAAACGGAGCGCGCCTTCGGCATCGGTCTGGAGGATCCCTCGCGCACGGTGTTGTTCGAGACCGGCGTACTGCACGTCGTAGTAGCCGTCCTCGTCGGCCTGCCAGACGTCGACCGTCGCGTTCGCGATCGGCTCGCCCTCCGGTCCGCGCACCGTCGCCTCGACGAAGAGGGGCTCTCCCGGCGCACCGTTGGCGATGTCGGCACCCTGCGAATAGCTCGGCGCATCCTCGACGTGGAACGGGCCGAAGACCGTCGCTTCGGTAGTGCCGTGCGGCTGCGCGTGGTTCTGCGCGACCGTGAGCATCGACACGCCGAGCGTGTCCGAGAGAAGGATGAACTCCTGGCGCTTCGGGCCGCTCATGTGACCGGTCGCGGTCAGGAATCCGATGCCGCGCATCCACTCGGCCTCGGTCAGCCGGGTCTCCTTCACGAACGCGTGCAGGTGACGCACCAGCGAGCCGAGGATCTCCCGCAGGCGCGGATCGGCGCAGGTTTCGAAGCGACGGACGACGGCGTCGGTGATGTTGTGCTCTGTGATCGTGTGCATGGCGCAAATGGAGGGAACGGTTGGATGCGCAGTCGCAACGCCTAGGGCGCGAGGCGACGCTGCGTCGGAAACAGACTCCAGCCCCAGCGCTGCTGCGCGTAGCCCCAGAGCCCCTGCTTGAAGAAGAGCGTCACGACGACAGCGAGCAGCCCGAGACCGAGCAGGTACCACGTTCCGTAGTCGCTCAGGAAGTCGTTGAGCATCCAGAAGACGAGCGCGCCGACGATCGGCCCCTCGATCCGGCCGATGCCGCCGATCACGACCATGAAGATCGCGAACGCGCTCCAGTTGACGCTGAACGCGGCGTCGGGGCTGATCCGCAGGTTGCCGAGGAAGTAGAGCGCACCTGCCACGCCGGCGCCGAGCGCCGCGACGACGTAGACGGCCAGCTTCATGCCACGCACGTCGATCCCCTGCGACTCGGCCGCGACCTCGTTGTCACGGATCGCGAGCAGGGCGAGGCCGCGCTTGCTGCGCAGGAAGAGGTAGACGCCAGCGACCGCGGCGACGGTGCAGGCGAGCGCGATCCCGTACGTCGCCATCTCGCGGGTCGCCTTGTCGATGCCGCGCAGCGCAGTCAGGCTCGTTCCCGATCCGCCACCGACCGCTGCGACGTTCGCGAAGCCGAGCCGGAAGACCTCGGCGATGACCCAGGTGCCGATCGCGAAATAGCCGCCGGTGAGCCGGAACGCGACGAACGAAACCGGCACCGCGACGGCGGCGGCGATCAGCGCACCACAGGGAACCGCAGCGAACGCGTTCATGCCGAACACATTGCCGAGCACGAGCATGGCGTAGCCGCCAAGGCCGAAGTACGCCTGCTGCCCGATCGAGACCATGCCGCCGTAGCCGGCGAGCAGGTTCCACATCAGCGCGAACACGAAGTAGCACGCGATCTCGACGAAGCTGCGCATCCAGCTCGACGCGTCGTCGGCGGGCGCCCACCACGGCAGCGTGGCGGCGACTGCGACGAGCACGATGCCGACGATCAGCGCAGCGCCGCTGGCGCGGGTGCGCCGTGTGACCCGCACGCTCGGCCGGGCCGCAGGCGCGGGAGACACCGCCTGGGAAGGCGATCGTTGAACGGCGGCGTGATTCATCGCCTCAGTCCAGGCGCAGATCGAGCCGCGCCGCGACCGCCTTGCAGCGCACGCCGCGCGCGGCGAGCGCGTCGATGTTCGGCGTGTGCAGCCGCGGATGTCCGTCGCAGGACAGGTGGTCCGCCCGCAGCTGGTCGCACATGACGAACAGCACGTGACGGATCGGGGGCGGCGTCGACTGACATTGGCTCCGCTCCGCTATCTGGTCTTCGGGAACAGCCCCTGCGGGCGAATCACGAGCACGATCAGGAACACGATGTGACCGAACCAGATGCCCCAGCCCGGGTCGAGGCGAAAGCCGATCTGCTGGGTGACGCCGAGGATGAGGGCACCTGCGAGCGTTCCCCAGAACGAGCCCATGCCGCCGATGATCACGGCCTCGAAGGCGAAGAGCAGCAGCACCGGACCGTCGGCGGGCGAAACCGTCGTTCGCATGCCCTGCAGCACGCCGGCCGCCGCGATGAGGACGAACGCGATCGCCGTCGCGAGGGCGTACACCTTCTTCGCGTCGAGGCCCATCAGCTCGGCGACCTCGCGGTCGTCGGACACCGCCCGGAACGATCGGCCGAGCGCCGTCGCACCGAACAGCCACTGCAGGGCCGCAGTCGCGACGAGCGCGAAGGCCAGGATCGCGAGCGGCAGCACGCCGACGCTGACGCCGCCCGCCAACGCGACGCTCGCGGTGTTCAGGCCGCCCGTTTCGATCGAGCGCGGGTCGGCGGAGAAGAGCTCGAGCAGCGCGTTCTGGATCACGATCGACATACCGAACGTGACCACGAGCGAGGGCAGTGGATCCTTGCCGAGCGTGCCGTTCAGCACTCCTCGCTGCAGCGCATAGCCGGCGCCGAACGCGACCGGCAGCAGCAACAACGCGACCGCGACGACCGCGAGCTGCGCCGAGTCGACGAGCGGGCCGATCGCGGCCAGCGCAGCGATCGCGGCAAACGCAGCCAGGATGATGAAGTCGCCATGCGCGGTGTTCGTGAGTCGCATGACGCCGAACATCAGCGACTGGCCGAGCGCGAAAAGCGCGTACAGACCGCCGAGCAGCAGGCCTTGGACGAGGACGTCGAGAATCGCACCCATGGCTCAGCCGCCGAAGTACGCCTGCGTGATCTGCTCGCGCGTCAATGCCTCCGACGCGCCTTCGAGGGCGACCCGTCCTTCCTGGAAGCAATAGACACGCCGCGAGGTGCGCTGGGCGAGCGAGACATCCTGCTCGACCACGACGATCGTCATCCCTTCGGCACAGATTTCTGGCAACGCCTGGTAGATCTCCTGCACCACCACGGGTGCAAGCCCGAGGCTGAGCTCGTCGCAGAGAAGCACCTTGGGGTTGGCCATCAGGGCGCGGCCGATCGCGACCATCTGCTGCTGGCCACCGGAAAGCGAGGTGCCGGGCTGGGCGCGCTTCTCGCGCAGGATCGGGAACAGCTCGTAGAGCCGTTCGAGGTTCCAGGGTCCGGCCCGCTTCGCGGTCGCCCCCATGAGCAGGTTCTCCTCGACCGAGAGGCTCGGGAAGAGACGCCTGCCCTCCGGTACCAGCGCAATGCCGCGCCGGACGATCTGGCCAGGAGGCAGTCCGCCGATCGGCTCGTCCTCGAAGCGGATCTGTTCGCGCTCGACGCGGACCAGGCCGGCGACCGATTTCATGAACGTGCTCTTGCCGGCACCGTTGGCGCCGATGATCGCGACCACCTCGCCCGGATCGAGCCGGAAGTCGATGCCGAACAGCGCCTGTGCGTCGCCGTAGCGCGCGGTGAGCCCGCTGGTCGAGAGCAGCGTCATGCCTCGATTCCCATGTAGACGCGGCGCACTTCGGGGTTGGCCATCACCGAGATCGGCTCGCCTTCGGCCAGCCGACAACCGAAGTTGATGACAAACAGGCGGTCGGCGATCGCCAGGAGCGCATGGACGACGTGCTCGATCCACACCATCGTCACGCCGGCCGCCTTGATCCGCTTCAACTCGTCGACGAGGAGTGCCGCCTCGTGCTCGGTGAGGCCGCCGGCGATCTCGTCCAACAGCAGCAGCCGCGGGCCGGTCGCGAGAGCGCGCGCGAGTTCGAGACGCTTGCGGTTGAGCAGGGTCAATCCACCGGCCAGCGCATTCGCGTGCGGTTTCAGCCCCGTTTGCTCGAGCACACCGGCTGCCGTCTCCCAGGCCTCGTGCTCGCGCTGGCCGCCGCCGAAGCACGCGGCGGTCACCAGGTTCTCGAAGACCGTCATGTGGCCGAACGGTTGCGGCACCTGGTAGCTGCGGCCAATGCCAAGTCGGCACCGCCGGTGGGGCGCAAGCCGGGTGATGTCGCGACCGTCGTAATGGACGCTGCCCTGGTCGCAGCGGACGTCGCCCGAGATCAGGTTGAAGAGCGTCGTCTTCCCCGCGCCGTTCGGGCCGAGGATGCCGAGCGTCTCGCCTTCCCGCACCTCGAGCGAGATGTCGTCCGTGACGCGCAGCGCCCCGTACGATTTTCCGACCGAGCGCAGAGCGAGCAAAGCCATGGCGGGCGCGCCGGTCGCGAGAAGCTGTCCGACGTCAGGCCATCAGGCGGATCTTGCCGCCCGCGGGAATCGCCGGGGCCGCCTGATCGTTGACGATCGTGAGCTCCGTCTTGTACTTCTGGCCCCTGCCCCACTGGCCGAGCACGAGCGGCGTCTTGCTGACGTTCTTGAACGGGCCCTGGCCGCCCCACTTGACCGGCCCGACGACGGTCTGCAGGTTGGTGGCGACGACCGCATCGCGAACGTCCTTCGCGCTCGTGCTCTTGCTGCGCCCGAGCGCGTCGGCCGCGACCTCGAACAACGCGTGCGCGAAGCCGATCGGCTGCGTCCACTGCTTCTTCGTTCCGCTCTCGTACGCATCGGCGAGCGCCTTCGCGCTCTGCTTCGTGAGCGAAGAGCTGAACGG
>DASXIP010000690.1:0-2794 GCA_036497875.1 Caldimonas sp. | reverse complement strand
GCTCGAGCTGGCTGCGTTGCGCGTCAAGGTCGACGGCCTGGGCCTGCGCGGTCTTCAGCTGCGTCTCGGCCAGCGCGACGTCGGAACGCAGGACGACGCCGGCGCGGTATTGCGCCTGCGTCAACTGCAGCGCCTTGACATAGGCGACGGTCGTGCGGGCATAGAGCTCGCGCTGCACGTCGGTGTAGCGCAACTGCAAATAGTCCTCGGCCAGCGCGGCCTGGATGCTGAGTCGCGCTGCCGCGAGGTCGTCGGCGCTGGCCTGTGCGCCGGCCTCGCCCGATTCGACCGCGCGCCGCACGCCGCCCCAGAGGTCGGGCTCCCAGCTGGCGCTGAGGCCGACTGCGAAGCCGGTCACGTCGTTGCCGGTGACCGACGAGATGGCGCGACCCGCAGTCGCGGCGGCGCCGACATTCGGAAAGAACCCGGCGCGGGCCGCGTCTGCGATCGCCTTGGCCTGCCGGTATTGCCCCTCGGCCTCGCGGATGTTCTGGTTGGCGTCGTTGGCCTGCCCGACCAGCCCGTTCAGGGTCGTGTCGCCGTAGCGTTCCCACCAGGCATGCGCTTCGACCGGGCGCGGCTCGGCCGGCTTCCACAAGCCCACCTCCTTGTAGGCAGCAGGCACCTCGACCGGCGGCCGGACGTAGTCCGGGCCGACCGCGCAGCCGGCGAGAAGCATCGTCGCCAGCGATATCGCAAGGAGCGGGCGTGCGGCGCGCAGCCGCCTGCGGGAGCGCTTTCTGCAAGGCATGGTTGGGGGAAGGTTCGAGCGGCCCGTTCGTGCCGGCGAACGGACTTTAGGCAGCGCTTCCCGACACCATCCTGTCGCGAGGCTGACGGCTTTGTCAGGCTGGCGTTGCAACGACCCATTCGCTGGAAGAATCGACGACACGCTCACCACCGGCTCGCCTGGGCCGACACGCCATGCGCCTCGGAAAGAAGACAGCCATCGTCACCGGCGCGGCCTCCGGCTTCGGTGCCGGCATCGCCGCCAAATTCGTCGCCGAGGGCGCGCGGGTGATCGTCGCCGATCGCGACGGCGAGGGCGCCGCGCGCGTCGCCGCATCGCTGGGCCCGGCAGCCTTCGCCGTGCGCGCCGACGTGACGCAGGCGGCCGACGTCAAGGCGATGGTCGACGCCGCGGTCGATCGATTCGGCGGTCTCGACATCCTCGTCAACAACGCCGGCATGGGCCACCTGCCGCAGCCGCTCGAAAGCGTCGCCGAAGACGAGTTCGACCGCATCCTCGCTGTCAACGTCAAGGCGATCTATCTGGCGGCGCGCGAAATCGTGCCGCGCTTCAAGGCGCAGAAGAAGGGCGTCATCCTCAACATCGCGAGCACGGCCGGCGTCAGCCCGCGGCCGCGCCTCGCCTGGTACAACGCGAGCAAAGGCTGGGTCATCACGGCGACCCGCTCGATGGCGGTCGAGCTGGCGCCGTTCGGCATCCGCGTCTGCGCGCTCAACCCGGTCGCCGGCGAAACGCCGATGCTGAAGACCTTCATGGGCGAAGACACCCCCGAGATGCGCGCCAAGTTCCTCGCCACGATTCCGCTCGGCCGCTTCTCGACTCCGGAGGACCTCGGCAATGCCGCGGCGTTCCTGTGCAGCGACGAGGCATCGATGATCACCGGCGTCGCGATGGAAGTCGACGGCGGCCGCTGCATCTGACTGTCCCGGGCCGGCGACGTCGTCGTTGTGGCCGCCGCTGTCAGCCCGGCGGGCATGACCCTTGCGACGCTGCCGGGATGCCCGGGCGGACCCGGATAGGCGTTTGCCGGCCGGCGAATAGCATCGGCTGACGCTGGGCCCCGTGCGCGGGCCGTTTCAGGAGATTGCCATGGAAGAACTCGAGCTCCGTGCCCTGATCGAGGACGTTCGCGCCGAAAAGCTGCCGCGGCGTGGTTTCATCGAGCGCATGGTGGGGCTGGGCCTGAGCGCGCCGATGGCGTCGATGCTGCTGATGCACGCCGGCATCGCGCAGTCGCAGCCGATGCCGGTCTACAAGCCGACCAAGCGTGGCGGCGGCGGCGCGCTGAAGGTGCTGTTCTGGCAGGGCGCGACACTGCTGCAGCCGCACTTCGCCAACGGCACCAAGGACCAGGAAGGCTCGCGCATCTTCTACGAGCCGCTCGCAATCTGGGACAACGACGGCAACCTCGTGCCGATCCTCGCCGCCGAGGTGCCGACGGTCGCCAACGGCGGCGTCCTCGAGGGCGGAAAGGTCGTCCGCTGGCGGCTGAAGAAGGGCGTCACCTGGCACGACGGCAAGCCCTTCACCGCCGATGACGTCGTCTTCACGTGGGAGTACGCGCGCGACCCGGCGACCGCGGCAGTGACGATTGCCGTCTACAAGGACATCACCGTCACCAAGGTCGACGACTACACGGTGCTCGTCTCCTTCAAGCAGCCGACGCCATTCTGGGCGACGGCCTTCGTTGCCGCCGAGGGCATGATCATCCCGAAGCACCTGTTCGGCCCGTACACCGGCGCCAAGTCGCGTGACGCGCCAACCAACCTCAAGCCGGTCGGTACCGGTCCCTACACCTTCGTCGACTTCAAGCCGGGCGACATCGTCTCGGGCGCCTTCAACAAGAACTACCACATGCCGAACCGGCCTTATTTCGACACGATCGAGATGAAGGGCGGTGGCGACGCGACCTCAGCGGCGCGCGCGGTGCTGCAGACCGGCGAATACGACTACGCCTGGAACCTCCAGGTCGAGGACGAAGTGCTGAAGCGCATGGAGGCAGGCGGCAAGGGCAAGGCGCACATCGTCCCCGGAGGCGACATC
>DASXIP010000689.1:0-4860 GCA_036497875.1 Caldimonas sp. | reverse complement strand
TAGCTCTGGTCCTTCTGCGCGTCGAGTCCCTTCAGGAGCTGGAACTCGCCGCCAGCCCGGCGTACGCGCGCGTAGTGACCGGTGGCGATGGATTCGGCGCCGAGTCGGATCGCGTGGTCGAGGAACGCCTTGAACTTGATCTCGGCGTTGCACAGCACGTCGGGATTCGGCGTCCGACCGGCCTGGTACTCGCGCAGGAACTCGGCGAAGACGCGGTCCTTGTACTCGGCCGCGAAGTTGACGTGCTCGATCTCGATGCCGAGCACGTCGGCGACGCTCGCCGCATCGAGGAAGTCCTGGCGCGACGAGCAGTACTCGTCGTCGTCGTCTTCTTCCCAGTTCTTCATGAAGATGCCGACCACCTCGTGGCCGGCACGCTTGAGCAGCCAGGCGGTGACCGCCGAGTCGACGCCGCCGGACAGGCCGACGACGATGCGTTGCGCTCGCGGGTTGGGCATGACAGCGGTGAGGGAGGAAGGGAGCTCCTGCGCAGCGTGGTTGAATCCGTCGTGCGCAGCCGTTTTCTCCAGTATGCCGCGGTCGGCGCGGTCGCCACCGCGACGCATTACGCCATCCTGGTCGGCCTCGTCGAGGCCGGCTGGCTCGCGCCGCAGCGTGCCGCCGCGCTCGGCGCGTGGGTCGGCGCCAAGGTCGCGTTCGCCGGCAACGCGGCGTTCACGTTTCGCGACTCGCGGGCGACCTTCGGCGCGTGGCTTCGCTTCCAGGTCACGGCGCTGGTCGGCGCGGCGCTCAGCTTCGCCCTCGTCGCCGGCGGCGTCCGCCTCGGTGTCCACTACCTGCTGGCGCAGGTCGTGGCGACGCTTGTCACTCTCGGTGTCACGTTCGAGATCAACCGTCGCTGGAGCTTCGCCGCGCCCACGCCGAGCCGATCGTGACGTTCGCGGCGGCGAGATCGGCGGCAAAGGCGTCGCTGGCCAGGTAGGCGGCTTCGCGCCGGCGTGCCGCCGAGATCGAATCGGCGTCGCCGGCGTCGATGCATGGATGGCAAAACAGCAGGCCGCCCTCGCGCGGCGCCGCGGCGAGCCAGCGTTGCATGAGGGCGCGATAGTCGACCGCGCCGAAGTCATAGGCGCCGAGCAGGACGCGGTTGTGGGCGACGCCGCGCGCGACGAGCGCTCGCTCGAGCGCCCTGCCGCCGCTCGCTTCGATGACCGTGCGCTTGAGCGCTGGTCCGGGCCCGAGGACGCGGCCGGTGCTGCGCACCGCGGGCGACTCGGGCCATGCGGCGATCGCGTCGAGCACAAGTTCGCGAACTCCGGGCAGCGCGTGCACGTGCTGATGGCCGTCGACGAACGCGGGCACGCGGCCAAGGGCGTCGCCGAAGGCACCCGCCTGGGCGCGAAACTCGGCGCCGATCGCGGCGAGCGGCAGCGCGTGCAACGCGGCCGCGGCGAGCAGGCGGGCGAGGCCGGGCAGCGTCGGCCAATGCCGGCGCAGCTCGGCGCTGAGCGGAGCGCCTTCGCTGAGATTGAAGTGCAGGCCGAGCTCGAGCGACGTCGGCGCGCCCGCGAGCCGCGCCGCCGCGGCGCGCCAGCCGGGCGCCGTCGCGAGGCACGAAGCGGCCGAAAGGCGGCCGGCAGCGGCGAGCTCGACGACCGTCGCGGCGACACCGTCGACGAGGCCGACGTCGTCCGCGCAGACCGCGACGGTGCGCCCGGGCAGCGCGCTCAAGGCTGCGGCGCCGCGTTCGCGTCGCTCGGCCCGCTGTCGTGGCGGACGAGATAGACCGGCCGCTGCTTGACCTCGTCGAAGATGCGGCCGACGTATTCGCCGAGGATGCCGATCGAGAGCAACTGCACGCCGCTGAAGAACATCATGCTCACCGAGAGCGTCGCCCAGCCCGGGACGTCGGTGCCGAAGGTGTAGTGCTCGACGATGAACCACGTGCCGCCGAGCAGTGCGCCGACCGCGATCAGCGCGCCGAGCGCGCTCCACAGACGCAGCGGAGCGTTGGTGAACGCGGTGACGCCGGTGAGAGCGAGGCGCGACAGGCGGCGCATCGAGAACGAGCTCTCGCCGGCGAAGCGCTCGTCGGGGACGTAGTCGACCGCGACCGAGCGAAAGCCCACCCACGCGTAGAGACCTTTCATGAAGCGATTGCGCTCCGGCAGGCTCTTGAGAGCGTCGACGACCGAGCGATCGAGCAGCCGGAAGTCGCCCGCGTTGGCTGGGATCTCGACCGCCGAGCCGGCGTTGACGATGCGATAGAACAGGCGCGTGCCGAGCTTCTTCAGGAGCGATTCGTCGCCGCGCGTCGCGCGCACCGTGTAGACCATGTCGGCGCCGGCGCGCCAGGCGGCGACCATCTCGGCGATCAGCGCCGGCGAGTGCTGGAGGTCGGCGTCCATCAGCAGGACGACGTCGCCACGCGCGCGATCGAGGCCGGCGGTGAGCGCCGCCTCTTTGCCGAAATTGCGCGACAGCGACACGTAGCGCACGCCGCGGCCGAGCAGCCACGGCACGATCGCGATCTCGGTGCCGTCGCTGCTGCCGTCGTTGACGACGATGATCTCCCAGTCGTTACCGTGCTGGCGCAGCTCCTCGCTGAGCTGCGTCAGCAGCGCGGGCAGCGATTCGCCTTCGTTGAACGCCGGCAGGACGCAACTGATCGACGGCACCCGATCGCGCCGCGACGGCGCGATGGTGACGACAGCGTTCGTCTCGCTCATCGCAGCGCGGCGAGCGGTGCCGGCACCCCGCTGCAGGTCTGCGGCGCGAGGCGCCAGAGCGTCACCTCGCGCGCCGCGGCAACGCGGATCGCGTCGGGCTGCGCCGCGACCGGCGCTTCGTCCTGGGCCTTGACGACGACCCACAGCGGCGACTTGCCGCAGCGCAGCGCGAAGCCGCGCGTGCGATCGACGAGGAGCACGGCGGCGCGCTCGGGCGCGAACGGCGCCGCCTCGGCGAGCTCGCGACGCCAGTTGTCGCGCTCGCCGATCTTCGGATCCTTCCAGTCGGCGATCACCGCGACCGGCTCGCCGAGGCGAGCGAGGAGCGGCACGTCGAAGAAGTATTCATCGACAAACGCGACCGGATCGCCCGGCGCGCGCGACGCGAGCAGCGCGCGCGATATCGGCGTGTGGTCGCCGTCGTAGACGAACGCCGCCCACGCGACGGCAGCGAGGCAGAGCGAGGCCGCGGCCGCGAGGGTGACGCCCGCGATCCGCCGCCACGCCGTGCTGCTGCCCCGCCACGCCGCGAGCACCGGCTCGGCAAACAGGAACCCGACCGGAAAGAGCGCCGGCATCACGTAGCCGGCCGGCTTCGACTGCGGCAGCGAGAAGAAGACGATGACGGTCGTCAGCCAGATCCACACCAGCCGGCGCCAGTCGCGGCGGTCGACGCTGTCGTCGCCGATGTCGCGGCGAAAGGAGCGTGCCAGCCAGAGCGACCACGGCAGCGTCAACGCCGGAAAGACGACGAGGAAGAACCACCATGGCTGCGGATTGTTGAAGCCGCTCTCGGTGAATCGTTCGAAGTGTTGATGGATGAAGAAGTAGTGTGCGAACTCCGGGTACCGCTGCTGCACGGCGACGAACCACGGCGCCGCGACGAGCAGGAAGACAGCGAGGCCGAGTGGCGACAGCAGGCGAGGGATGGTTCGCCAGCGGCCGGAGGCGACGAGCCAGATGACGATGACGAGGCCCGGCAGGACGACGCCGATCAGCCCCTTGGCGAGGACACCGAGCGCCGCGCACGCCCAGGCGATGACGAGTGCCTTGCGGTGCGGCGTGCCGCGGCCGAGGTCGAGCGCGGCGTCGGCAGCGAACACGACCGCGAGCGCGATGAAGGCGGCGACCAGCATGTCGAGGTTGGCGTATTGCGCCGCGACGAAGAAGAAGGGCAGCGTCGCCGTCACGACCACCGCCGCGTCGGCGACCGCCTCGCCGGCGCGCCGCCGCGTCACCAGGTAGACGCCGACCATCGCCGCCAGCGCAGCGAGCAGCGGCGCCACACGCGCCGAGGCGGGGCCCACGCCGAAGACGTGCATCGAGAGCGCCGTCAGCCAGTAGAAGAGCGGCGGCTTGTGGAAGAATGGCAGCCCGTTCTCGGTCGGCACGATCCAGTCTGCCGAGCGCAGCATCTCCCAGGCGACGCCGGCGTAGCGGCCCTCGTCGGGCACGGTGAGCGGATGCAGGCCGAGCGAAAAAGCAAGCCAGGCGAAGACGACGAGCGCGCCGAGAACGCGCGGCCGCAAGACGCGGCGCGCGCCTGCCGACGGCTCGGCGATGCTCAGCGGATGGGCGTCGTCGGACGACATACGAGCGGCAGGAAGAGTACGGCGCGGACGGTCCGGTCGACGGTAGCCGGCCGGAGTGACGCGCTCGCGAATTGTGCGCCATGCTCGCAGCGCATGACGACCGCGCCCGACGGGCGTTGCCGCCCGCGTCGGCATCAGAAGCGCGTCTTCCAGCCGATCGTGACGCCGCGCGGTAGCAGTCCGACCGAGAGCGAACTCGGCCGCGAGTGCGCGTAGGCGCCGAGCGCAGTGCCGATCGCCAGGCTGGCGATGACGTCGGTCTGCCAGTGTCCCCACACCTTCATGCGCGCGACGCCGTCGTAGATCGGCAGCAGCTCGAGCGCCCGGACGGCCCGATGCTCGGACCGTATTCGAGGACGAACGGCGTGATCGCGGTCGCGATGCTCGCCACCTCGGCGCTCGGCAAGGTGTTGTGGCCCTTGCCCTGGAACCACAGGTCGGGGTCGGCGGTCTGCGACGGCCGCGAGCGCGAGAACGTCCGTGCGGCGAGCGTGGAGATTTCGTGAGCGCAGCGGCGCGCTCAGGGCAGCGCGGCAGCGGAATCGAAGACGAGCGTGAACGCAGTGCCGCGGCCGTCG
>DASXIP010000688.1:0-3544 GCA_036497875.1 Caldimonas sp. | reverse complement strand
GTCCTGCCCGGCCCGTGCGGCCGGCGGACGATCACGTTGGTGATCGACTGCAGGCCCTGCCGCTGGACGAGCTCGGCCGGCACCGGGTGCATCTCCGGCGCGAAGCCGAAGCCGCGCAAGAGCTCAGCGGTGCGCTCGGCGTGCGGCGCGTTGTCGCCCGGCGGCGTGTCGGTCGGGACGCGGACGAGCTCTTGCAGGAAGCGCACCTGGTCGTCGAAGTGGGCGTCGACCCAGGCGTCGATCGCGGCGTGACTCATCGCTTCTTCGTCTCCGCGGCGAGGTCGTCGAGCAGATGGGCGAAGGCGCGCACGGCGAGCTCGATGTCGTCATTGGTGCTCGACTCGAGCGGGTTGTGGCTGATGCCGGCGTGCAGGCCGCGCACGAACAGCATCGCCTGCGGCATGACCTCGTGCAGCTTCATCGCGTCGTGGCCGGCGCCGCTCGGCATGCAGTGGACCGGCAGGCCGAGCTGCGCCACCGCACGCTCACAGCGGCGCTGCCATTCGGCTGCCGAGGGCGCTGCCGCGGCACGCACCGTCTCTTCGAGCGTGAACGCGAGGCCGCGCGCGGCGCAGATCCGCTCGAGCTCGGCACGCACGTCGGCCGCAAGCGCGTCGCGGGCAGCGTCGGTTGTTGCGCGCAGGTCGAGGCTGAACGTGCAGCGCCCGGGGACGACGTTAATCGAGCCGCTCGGTACCTGCAGCATGCCGACCGTGCCGACGACGTGCGGCACCGCCGCAGCGCGCCGCTCGGTGTAAAGGACGAGCTCGGCGGCGCCGGCGGCAGCGTCGCGCCGCCGGTCCATCGGCGTCGTCCCGGCGTGGCTCGCCATGCCGGTGATCGTGCCGAGGTAGCGGACGCTGCCGTTGATCGACGTGACGATGCCGAGCGGCAGATCGAGCTCGTTCAGCACGGGCCCTTGCTCGATGTGGACCTCGACGAAGCCGAGATAGCGCGCCGGGTCGCGGCGCAGCGCGGCGATGCCGTCGACGGCGAGCCCGGCGTGCTGCATCGCCGCGCGCATCGGCACGCCGTCGGCATCGAGCTGGTCGAGCCAGGCCGGATCGAAGTGGCCGGTGAGGGCGCCCGAGCCGAGGAAGACGGCCTTGTAACGCTGGCCTTCTTCTTCGGCGAAGCCGACCACCTCGATGCCGAACGGCGGGCGGCGGCCGGCGCGGTGCAGCTCGCGGACGCACGCCATCGGCACGAAGATGCCGAGCCTGCCGTCGTACTTGCCGCCGTTTCGTACCGTGTCGTAGTGGCTGCCGGCGAGCAGGCGCGTCGCGCCGGCGTCGTGCCCGTGGTAGACGCCGACGACGTTGCCGACCGCGTCGATCGATACCTCGTCGAAGCCGCACTCGTCGGCCATCCACGCGGCGAGCTCGCGGGCGCAGGCGCGATGCGCGTCGGTGAGGTAGGTGACGGTCAGCTCGCCGCGCTCGGCGTAGCCCGGGTCGCTGTGGACGGCGAGCCGTTCGGCCCAGTCCCAGACCAGGTTGCCGAGCACCGGCTCGGCGCCGAAGCGCTCGTCGAGGCGAATCTCGGCGATGCGGTGGACGTTGCGCAGCGCCTCGGCAACCTCGAAGTCGGCCGGGTTGCCAAGCCGGCGCGCGAAGGTGGCGAGGATCTCGCCCTTGCCGAGCCCGGTGCCGCGCGGGCCGCGCACGGCGAGGATGAACGGGAAGCCGAATCGTGCCTGATAGGCGGCGTTGAGCTCGCCGATCCTCGCCAGCTCGGCCGGCGTGCACGCGGTGAGGCCAGCGCGTGTCTGCTCGCCGGCCGACGATGCCGTGAGGCTGCCCGTGGCCATCGCCTTGCCGGCCAGCTCGGGGTGCGCGCGCAGCAGGCGAAGCCGTGCCTCGCCGCCGGCATCGCGAACGACCTCGACGAGGGCGCGCTTCAGCTGCGCGAGGCTCGCGAACGGCCGCCGCGACGCCGCCGCCGCGGCGATCCACGGCGAGTGCTCGTAGATGCCGTCGAGCATCGCCGTGACATCGGCAGCGGGAGTGCGGTTGAGCTGCTCGAGATCGATCATGGCAGGTTCACCTGCCAGACGAAGGCCGTCGCCGCGTCGAACGGATGGGTCGCGGTCCAGTGCCGCGCGATGTCGATCCGGCGCGCCACCCAGACGCGGTCGTGCGCCTCGACGTGGTCGAGGAAGCGCTGCAGTGCGCGCATCCGGCCCGGCCTGCCGAGCAGCCGCGCGTGCATGCCGACGCTCATCATCGCCGGCGTCTCGGCGCCTTCGGCGTAGAGGACGTCGAACGTGTCGCGCAGGTAGAAGAAGAAATCGTCGCCCTGCGCGAAGCCCTGCGACGACGCGAAGCGCATGTCGTTGGCGTCGAGCGCGTAGGGAACGACGAGCTGCGGCACGCGCCTGCCGTCGAGCGTCTCGACCTGGAGCCAGAACGGCAGCTCGTCACCGTAATGGTCGCTGTCGTACTCGAAGCCGCCGTGCTCGGCGACGAGGCGGCGCGTGTTCGGGCTGTCGCGGCCGGTGTACCAGCCGCGCGGCCGCTCGCCGGTGATCCGCTCGTGCGCCGCCACCGCGCGGGCGATGTCGTCACGCTCGGTCGCCGCGTCGACCGCCTGGTAGCTGATCCACCGCCAGCCATGGCAGGCGATCTCGTGGCCGAGCTCGCGGCACGCGGCGGCGATCTCGGGCGTGCGCTCGATCGCCATCGCGACGGCGAACGCCGTCAGCGGCAGCCGCCGCCGCTCGAACTCGCGCAGGATTCGCCAGACGCCGACGCGCGAGCCGTATTCGTACAGGCTCTCCATGCTGAGGTGGCGCGCGGCGAACGATGGCGGCCCGGCCATCTCGGAAAGGAAGGTCTCCGAACCGGCATCGCCGTGGAGCACCGAGTTCTCGCCGCCTTCCTCGATGTTGAGGACGAACTGCAGCGCGACCCGCGCGCCGCCCGGCCAGCGCGCCTGCGGCCGGTTTCGACCGTAGCCTTTCAGGTCGCGCGGATAGGGGCGGCTCATGCTTGGCAATGATGATGGCAGCAATGGGGCGATGCGTCACGGGCCCGGGCGCGCTGGCCCCAGACTCCCCTGGCTGGTGTGACTTCGGATGGCGTCGAGCGTTGGCGCCAAGCGGGCGCCGACAGCAGGCCGCCGCGGCGCTTTGGTTACGGCTTCATGAATCTCAAATAAAAGGCTGCAAACACCAAGACGATGCCGATGTTCACCAGCAGCCGTTCCCAGAATCGATCCCTAAAAAACAGTACATCGACACCCACGACGACGGCCATCAACACCACGACGAAAAGGGCGATTGACGTATTCCTGGTCATTTTCAATCACCGGTTCAACATCAGAAGATGAACTTGACCACCTGTCCCACCAACTGGTCGAGCGAGAAAATCGTCAGCGCGAGGGGCAGCAGCGGAACCGCGGTTGCCATCGCGAGCCGCGTCACGTCCTTGAAGCTGACGGCGCCAGGCGCATCTCCTGCACGAACGTCAAGCTGTTACCCAAGTCGGCGAGTGACTGCACATCGGCGCTGCCGAGGAGCGCGTCGCCGGCCGACTCACCGCCG
>DASXIP010000687.1:0-19595 GCA_036497875.1 Caldimonas sp. | reverse complement strand
CGGCGTGCACCAGCCGGCACCGCTGGCGTCGATCTCGCGGGCGAACGCTGCCGCACCCGACAGCGTCAACTTGACGACCAATCTCGGACGCACACCGAAGACCGGCCTGCAGTTCGTGCCGACTCAGATCACCGACACGCGCGTCGGACCGGTGAGCGCGCAACCGGGTCTGCTGAGCGGCGGCGCGAACCGCGTCAATGTGATCATCGGCGAGAACTTGACGCTGAACACGCTGGCGATCGAACTGCTGCCGCTCTGGACGACCGCCACTCCCTTCACGCCACCCGGCGCCGCAGCGCCGTTGCCGCTGGACATCATCAGCGCCGACGAGCTGGCGCGCGGCCTGCTCGTCTACAACCAGAACTACCTGCCCGTTCCGGCGATGACGCGCTGGCGCGCCGGTCTGCGCTTGCCGCTGCCGGTCGACATCGACGGGCCGACCGGCGTCGCCACCCTGCACCCGCTTCAGATCCGGGCGTTGGCGAGCGCGTTTCAACCTGCCTGGGCGCCGCAGCTGGACCTGCACGCCGGCGCCACCCAGGCGCCGGCCGCAGCGAACCTGCAGGCCGAGGTGGCCACGCTCCTGAGCGCGAACCCCAGCGCGCTCGGCCGCGGCATCGCGCTCGGCGCACGCGCGCTGACCAATGCCCTGGCCGAGCGGCCCTTCGTCCACGAGGCCTTGCGCCAGCTCGGCGCGGGCGCGTTCGAGGTCGCGCTCGCCTTCATCGACAACTTGGTCGATCGCGAGGTCGCCGTGCTCGCCGCACAGCGCGACGGGTCCGCCATCCTGATGGACGTGTTGTCGGCGCTGGCCACGGCGCCGCCTGCGCCGTCACCCGCTCAGAAAGCGAGCCTGGATCGCGCCAATGCGCTGACGGCCACGATCGTTGTCGGCGCCTCGACGCCGCCGCCCGAGGCCATGCGCCGCCGCGCCGAGAAAACCGTCACCGTCGACACCGTCAAGCTCGACGGCTCCAACCGTGACCCGGCAGCCGACATGCGGCTCGCCGACGCCATGTTCGCGCAATGCAACGTGCGTCTGACCCACAGCGCAAACCAGACGGCGAGTCCAGCGCAGACCAACGCCTGGATCGGCAACGACCATTCACTGGCCGACCCGAGCTGCGGCTCGCTGTCGGCCGAGCAGCGCAAGCTCAGCCAAGGCGCGAACGCCGCCTTCGGTCTGAGCGGCCGCATCCGCGTCTTCTATGTGCAGGCACTCGACAGCAAGGCCCGCGCGAACTCGTGTCCGCCGGCCGGTGTCGCCGCGCTCGTCAAGGGTGTCACCTGGATCAGCAACGACGCGACCGACCGCACGCTCGGCCACGAGCTCGGCCATCAGCTGATCGACTCCGGCCCTGGAGTGGACGATCACGTGAAGGATCAGGCCCGCTTGATGGCGGTCTCGAACGTGACGCGCTTGGGCGAAACGCTCACCGACCGCGAGTGCAACCGGGTCTACAACAATGCCTGAACTTCGCGCCCGCAGACAGCAGCAGGCCGCGGCCCGCCCGCCGGCGTCTGCCACGCGTCCGGCACGAGGCCGTGCGCACGTGACGGCCATCCCTCCCCTCGTCGGCGAGGCATTGCGCACACCCGGCCCGCCACTGGACCAGGCCGTGCGCACCGACATGGAAGCCAGGTTCGGCCAGGACTTCAGCCAGGTGCGTGTGCACAGCGACGCGCTCGCCGCGCGTTCGGCCAGCGCGATCGACGCACAGGCCTACACCGTTGGCAGCGATCTCGTGTTCGGCGCGGGGCAGTTCGCGCCCGGCACGGCGAGCGGCCGCCGGCTGCTCGCCCACGAATTGGCGCATGTCGCGCAGCCGCTCGGGGGCGGCCCGGCGCGCGCCGGCGCGCCCGGCGACGCAAGCGAGCGCGAGGCCGACCGCGCCGCCGACGCGGTGCTCGCCGGAGGATCGGCGCGGCCGGTCGCCGAGCGCGCGGCGATCCAGCGCCAGCCGCTGCCTGGCAGCCTTCCCGACCTGCCGCCACTGTCGGGCGGCGGCGACCTGCTCGACAAGGCTTCACCGTTCCTCGCTGCGGCGGCGGGGTCGACGACGCTGGACGGCTTCGACACCGGCAAGGCCGACCTGAAGCCGGGCCACCGGACTCAACTGGCCGCGGCGGCCCGCAACATGCAGACGCTGATGCGCCAGTACCCGCTGGCAACGGTGAGCGTGACCGGCCATGCCGACACGGTCGACACCGAGGCGAAGAACCTCGAGCTCGGGGCGGCGCGCGCGGCCGCCGTGGTGCAGGCACTGGTCGAGCTCGGCGTCCCCGCCGACATCGTCACGGCCGACAGCAAGGGCGAGGCCGCACCGCAGGCCGTGCCGACGCGCGACGAGACACCTAACGCAAAGAACCGCCGCGTCGAGGTGCAGTTTCATCCGGGGCGCTCCGGCCTGCCGCGGCTCGGCCCCCAGCTCACGCTGACGCCCCCCGGCGGAATGCCGGGGTCCGATCCGCCCGGCAAGCCGCCGATCGACATTTTTCATCCCGACATCGCGCCCCCGGACGATCGGCCGCGGCCGCCGTTTCAACCACGACAGCCCGACTACCTCAAACCGATTCCGCCGTTGCCCAAGGGCAGCGGGCCAAAGTCGGTGATCGATGTCATCGGCGAAAAGGTGCTCGACCCGGTGATCGATGCGGTGGCCGGCGGCCTGTCGAAGGACGCACGCGACACGATCAAGAAGGGGGCTCGATCGGCGGTCGAGTCGGGTGTGGCCAAGGGGGCACGCGCCGTGGCGGAAGCGGCGGGTCTCAAGGACCCGCAAGGGCTCGACGCCATCGAGAAGGCCACCGAGGCCGCGATCCAGCAGCGGGGCCAGTCGCCGCCATGAGCGCTTTCCCCGGCTCCCCTCGCCTGCTGCGCGGCGGCCTCGTGCTCGTCGACCCGACGACCGGTGCGGTGCTGCGCATCATCGCACTGCAGTACAACCCCGACTCGCTGACGCGCTCGTTCCAGATCCGAGGTGTCGGACAGGACAGCGGCGACCACCTCGAAGCGCTGCGCCTGAAGGGGCCGCCGGTCGAAACGATCAAGGTCGAGGCCGAGATCGACGCTACCGATGCACTCGAAGGCAACGACGCGCAAACCGTCGACGCCGGGCTGCACCCGTTGCTCGCAGCGCTCGAGACCATCGTCTATCCAAGCAGCCAGCACCTCGCCGCGAACCACGCCGAAGCCCAGTCGGGCTCGCTCGAGATCGCGCCCGAGATGGCGCCGCTGCCGCTGTTCGTGTTCGGCCCGAAGCGGATCGTGCCGGTGCGCATCACCGAACTCTCGATCACCGAAGAGGCGTTCGACGCGACGCTCAACCCGATTCGCGCCAAGCTGAGCTTTGGGCTGCGCGTGCTGACCGTCGACGACCTCGGTTTCGACGCCAAGGGCGGCGGCCTGTTCATGACCTACCTGCAGGCCAAGGAACAGCTCGCCAAGCGCCAGCGCGGCGGCAGCTTCGCGGCGCTCGGCATCAACGGCATTCCCTGAACCTGCGCTCACCGAGACCTGCCATGGCCAACGACAACTTTTCGCCCACGAGCCGCTACTACAGCATCGAGACGACGACGCTCACCGGTGCCGACGGCGAACCGCTGCCGTACCTGCGGCGCCGCTTCCTACCGCCCTCAAGCCGCTTCGCACTGCTGCGCGAGCACCTGGTGCTCGGCGGCGAGCGGCTCGACCGCATCGCCGCGCAGGAGATCGGCGACCCCGAGCTGTTCTGGCGCCTGTGCGACGCCAACGACGCGATGCAGCCCGAAGAACTCACCGCGGTCGTCGGACGGCGTCTGCGCGTGACCTTGCCCGAGGGCATCCCCGGCCTCACCGGCGCCTGAAATGTTGACCCCCACGGTCGCTTCGCTCCTGCCCCCAAAAGGGGCGCTTAGGCGCCTTGGGGCGGCCCAGCGGCGCCTGAGTCGCGCATCCGCGAGGTAGCGTCCATGCTGCAAGGCATCCACCTCACGCTGCTGATCGGCCCGGCCGTGCCGGTGCCGGCGCCGCAGGCCGTGATGGACGCCGTGACGAGCGTGCAGGTGACCAGCTCGAAGGACACGAGCGGCTTCCAGCTCGTGTTCGCGATCAGCAAGAACTCGCTGCTGCTGACCACGCTGCTGCCGGCCGGCTACTTCGACCCGGTCTCGACGCGCGTGGTCGTGATCGTCACGGTCGGCGGCATGCCGCAGGTGTTGATGGACGGCGTCGTGACGCGCCAGGAACTCGCGCCGAGCAGCGAACCGGGCCAGTCGACGCTGACCATCACCGGCGAGGACCTGAGCGCGCTGATGGACCTGATCGACCTGACCGGCGTGCCCTACCCGGCGATGACCGAGGTGGCGCGCGTCTACCTGATGCTGGCCAAGTACGCCGCGTTCGGCATCGTGCCGGCGGCGATCCCGCCGATTCCGCCCGACGTGCCGATCCCGACCGACGAGATCCCGACCCAGCGCGGCACCGATCGCGCCTACATCCGCCAGCTCGCCGGCGAGGCGGGCTACGTGTTCTACGTCGAGCCGGGGCCGCTGCCGGGCCAGAGCATCGCGTACTTCGGGCCCGACATCCGCATCCCGGTGCCGCAGCCGGCGCTCAACATCAACATGGACGCCGAGACGAATGTCGATTCGCTCAGCTTCAGCCTCGACGGGCTGCAGAAGAAGATCGTGCTCTACACCATCATGGACCCGGTCACGCACAAGATCGTGATCCCGATCCCGGTGCCGAACCTGTCGATCCTGCGCCCGCCGCTCGGCGTGAAGCTGCCGATCCCGTGGCGACTCGAGCAGCAGGAGGGCGCGGCGAAGAACAACCCCGCCAAGGCGGCGCAGGAGGTCCTCGGCATCCTGTTCAATGCGTCGGATGCGATCAGCGCATCGGGCTCGCTCGACGTGCTGCGCTACGGCCGCGTGCTGCGCTCGCGCATGCTGGTCGGCGTGCGCGGCGCGGGCAGCGCCTACGACGGGCTGTACTACGTCAACAGCGTCACCCACAACCTCAAGCGCGGCGAATACAAGCAGAGCTTTCAGTTGAGCCGCGACGGGCTGATTTCCTTGACGCCCAAGGTCCCTGTATGAGCGAACCCACGGCGCCGAAGAAGTTCTACGGCAAGTACCGCGGCACGGTGCTGGTAAACGTCGACCCGGAGTTCCGTGGCCGGCTGATGTGCCAGGTGCCCGATGTGCTGGGCGTGCTGCCGTCGAACTGGTGCGAGGCCTGCCCGCCACTGGCCGGACCCACCGGTCCGCCCATGGGCGTCTACATGGTGCCGCCGATCGGTGCCGGCGTGTGGGTCGAGTTCGAGCAGGGCGACCCCGGCAAGCCGATCTGGAGCGGATGCCGCTTCGGCACCGGCGATGCGCCGACGCTCGCGCTCGCCGGCAACCCGGCCGACCCGAACATCTGCCTCCAGTCGCTGCTGCAGCACATGGTGATGATTAGCGACATGCCACCGTCGCCGGTTTCCGGCGGGATCATCCTGAAGAGCACGACGGGCGCGATGATCGTCGTAAACGATTCCGGCATCTACATCTCGAACGGCAAGGGCGCGGCGATCACGATGGTCGGGCCGACGATCGACTTCAACGTCGGCGCGCTGACGATCACCTGAGGAACGCGCGATGCCCGGCTTCCTCATGCACGTCAACGCCGCCTGCCAGTGCACGCACGCGGCGCCGGCGACGATCATGCCGACGCAGCCGCGCGTGCTCGTCAGCGGGCAACCGGTGGCGACGATGAACAGCCAGATCCTCGTCGCCGGTTGCCTGTTCACGATCCCCGGCCCGAAGCCGCAGCCGTGCATTACGGTCAAGTGGCTGATGCCGAGCACCCGCGTGCTCGTGATGGGTCAGCCCGCGATGGTGCTGCCGGCGCCCGGCGTCGGGCCGGGGCTGTGCCAGAGCGCCGAGCAGATCCCGCAAGGCCCACCAATCGTCAGCGCGGTGCAGCCGCGCGTGATCGCGACATGAGGAGCGCCGCGTTGGACATCGCCTTCCCCTACCACTTCGACAGCCGCGGCCGGACTGCGCTCGCGGAGCGCGACGACCACGTGCGCGAGATGATCGAGCAGCTGATCTTCACCAACCCTGGCGAGCGCGTGAACCGGCCGGACTTCGGCAGCGGCTTGCTGCAGCTGGTGTTCGCGCCGAACAGCCCCGAGCTCGCGGCGACTGTGCAGTTCACCTTGCAGGCCGCGCTGCAGCGCTGGCTCGGCGACGTGATCGAGGTCAGTGACCTCGAGGTCACGTCGATCGATTCGACGCTGCGCATCGACATCAAATACGTCGTGCGCGATACCGGCCAGGAGCAGTTCGCCACTTTCACGCGCGGCCTGTGAGCGCAACGGACGACACCGCCATGGACGACGACCTCATCTGCCAGACCGACCCGCGCCGCGATGCCGTGCGCCGCCAGGCCGGCCGCAACGGCCTCGACTACGTGGAAGTGGGCGACGACCACGCGCCGATCCTGTACGTCTACTTCCTCGGCAAGCTGCCGCCCGAGCTGGCTGTGAACCGGCCGGGCATCGAGCGCTACCTGAAGCTCGAGGGCGGCGAGCGCGTCACTGGCCTCACCATCCTCGACGCCGACCCGCAGGTGCAGACCGATCCCGAGCGCGACGACGTGCTCGTGCTCACGCTCGACCGCGAGGGCGACTTCTCACCGTATACCTTGCGCCTCGTCGGCGTCGAGGGCATCGACCCGCGCTACGCCGGCGCGAGCTTCTCGTTCCGCGTCGATTGCCCGAGCGATCTCGACTGTCGCGCCGACTGCGCCTGCGAGCCGCCGGCGACCGATGCGCCACAGATCAACTACCTCGCCAAGGACTATGCGAGTTTTCGCCAGTTGATCCTCGACCGGCTAGCGCTGCTGATGCCGGGCTGGACCGAGCGCCACGTGCCCGACCTCGGCATCACGCTGGTCGAGCTGCTCGCGTACGCCGGCGACCAGCTCAGCTACTACCAGGACGCGGTCGCGACCGAGGCCTATCTCGGCAGCGCGCGCCAGCGCATCTCGGTGCGGCGCCACGCGCGGCTGGTCGACTATGTGCTGCACGAAGGCTGCAACGCGCGAAGCTGGCTGCACCTGCACGTCAGCGGCCGCGTCGAACTGCCCTCCGACCGGATCGGGTTCATCACAGGTTTCAACCAGCCCGCGACCGCGACGCAGACCGTGCTCGCGATCGAGCAGCTCGACAAGCTGCCGGCGAGCGGCTACGAGTTCTACGAGCCGCTGCTCGCCAACCCGCCGCAGACCCTGCAACTGAGGCCCGCGCACAACGCGATCAACATCTACACCTGGGGCCGGCGCGAATGCTGCCTGCTCGCCGGCGCGACGAGCGCGACGCTGCTCGACCAGTGGGCGCCACCGGGCGACGGGCAGACCGCGTTCACCCGCGCGCTGAACATCCAGGTCGGCGACGTGCTGATCTTCGAAGAGGTGCTGGGCGCGAAGACCGGCGTCGCCGCCGACGCCGACCCGCTGCGGCGCTGGGCCGTGCGCGTGACGAGCGTGACGCTCGCGGAGGATTCGCTCTACCCGGTCAGCGTGGGCGGCGGCGAGATCCCGCAGACCTTGGCCACACCGCTGGTCGAGATCGCGTGGGCCGCCGCCGACGCGCTGCCGTTCGCGCTGTGCCTCTCGGCGATCGGCGCGGCACCCGACTGCGCGTACCTGACCGGCATCACGGTCGTGCGCGGCAACGTGGTCCTGATCGACCACGGCCGCACCCAGGTCGACGAGCCGCTGCCGCCGGTGCCCGGCGTGACCGGCACGCCGTGCTGCGAATGCGAGGGCGAACCGAGCGAGGTGAAGCAGCAATCGGGCCGCTACCGCCCGACACTGGCGCAAGCACCGCTGGTGCAGGCGCAGCCACTCCCCGACCCGGCCGCGGCGGCGTCGAAGAGCCTGGGCCAGGACCCGCGCCAGGCCGTGCCGGCGCTCGCGCTGGTCGACGACAGCGGTGCGCGCTGGACCGTGCAGCCCGACCTGATTGCCAGCGGCCCCGACGATCGCGACCTGGTCGTCGAGACCGACAACCTGGGGCTGGCACACCTGCGCTTCGGCGATGGCGAACTCGGCCGCCGGCCCGACGTCGGCGGCCTGCTGACCGCGCGCTACCGCACCGGCGGCGGCGTAGCGGGCAACGTCGGTGCCGACACGATCTGCGTGCTGGTGCTGAAGAACTATTTGGTCGACGGTGTCGAGATCACGCTGCGCAACCCGTTGCCAGCCGTCGGCGGCACCGAGCCGGAGCCGATCGAGGTCGCGCGGCTGCTCGCCCCCGGCGCGTTCCGGCAGCAGATCGAACGCGCGATCACCGCAGCCGACTACGCCGAGCTGGCCGAGCGCAACCCGGCGCTGCAACGCGCGTCGGCGCGCCTGGCCTGGACCGGCAGCTGGTACGAGGCCGACGTGGCGGTCGACCCGCTCGGCACCGAGCAAATCGCTGACGCGCTGCTGGCGGCCGTCGCCCACGACCTGTACCGCTACCGCCGCATCGGCCACGACCTGCGCGTGCAGCGCGCGCAGTACGTGCCGCTGAAGCTGGCGCTGCAGGTCTGCGCCTTGCCCGGCCACGACCGCGGCCAGGTGAAGGCGGCGCTGCTGCAGCGCTTCAGCAACCGGCGCGGGCCGGGCCAGGCGCTCGGCTTCTTTTGCCCCGACCAGTTGAGCCTCGGCGACAGCGTGCAGCTCAGCCGCATTGTCGCCGCGGCGCAGTCGGTCGCCGGGGTCGAGTGCGCGACGGTGACCGAGTTCCATCGCCTGTTCTCGGCGCCGAACCACGAAATCGACCACGGTGTGCTGCCGCTCGCCGCGTACGAGATCGCGCAGCTCGACAACGACCCGAACCACCCCGAGCGCGGCCAGTTGCAGATCGACGTGCTCGGTGGCCGATAGGAGAAGGTGCATGAACACAGCATTCGAGATCGAAGCTCTGCGATGAGCTGCGCGACCTGCGGTTGCGCCACGCAGCCCTGCGGCTGCTGCGAAGGCGTGCAGGTGCTGACGCCGCAAGACGAAACGAGCCGGCCCGGCCTGCCGGCGCTCAGCTACCGCGCCGGCACCCACGCCAGCTTCATGCAGACGATGCAGGCGCGGCTGTCGACGATCGAGGTCGAGGGCCTGGGCAGCGACGGTCAGATGCTCTCGCACCTGCGCCCACTGCAGGGCCTGACGACACGCGACCCGTCGGACCCGTCGATCGCGCTGCTCGACGCCTGGGCCACGGTCGGCGACGTGCTGACGTTCTACCAGGAGCGCAACGCCAACGAAGCCTACTTGCGCACCGCGACCGAGCGGCGCAGCGTGCTCGAACTGGCGCGCCTCGTCGGCTACACGCTGCGCCCCGGCGTCGCGGCCACGGCCTTCCTCGCCTACACGCTCGACGCCAACCAGAAGGAGCCAGTGACGATCGCCGCCGGCGCGCGCTCGCAAAGCGTGCCCGACCCCGACGAGACCGCGCAGGCCTTCGAGACCAGCGACGACCTCATCGCGCAGCGCGAGTGGAACAACCTTCAGGTGCGTCTGCACCGGCCGCAGAACATCACGCTCGCAAACGCGCTCGGCATCGCGGCAATCCAAGTGGCCGGCGTCGCCACCAACCTGAAGCCCGGCGACAAGCTGCTGCTGACGTTCAGCGACGACGCTTCGGCGTCGGTGCTGCGCAATGTCGCCGGCGTCGACACGCAGTTCGCTGACCAGCGCAGCGTGGTCTCGTTGCAGACCGTGGCACCGGCGCTGGTCGCCTGCGTGCCGCTGCTCGCGGACTGGTTGGCGACCACGACACCGCTCGTCGACATGACCCACTCCAGCGCCGATCAGCGCGCATTGCAGCAGGGCCTGGACATCCTGAGGCAGAGCTATCTCGGCGTGCCGTCGCAGCCGCAGACCTGGGTCGCCGACATGAACGGCGCGGCCGACGGGTCGGTGAGCGCGGTCGTCAGCGCCGCGCTGACCCAGCTGGGGACGGCCATCGACTCGGCGCTGGCCGCACTCGGCATCGCGACCGGCGGCGTGACGACCCCGGCGGCGTTTGCGACGAAGCTGCTGCTGCCGCCAGTCGTGCAGGCGCGCAACAGCTTGCAACTGCCACGCAGCCTGAGCCAGGCTTTTCTGCCCGCCGGCAGCCCGATCAATGCTGCGGGCGGCACGCAGGCGCGTGCGCGCGCGATCGACAAGCTGGCCGCGCCGGTGTATGCCGACGTCGGCGCACAGCTGCTCGTGAACTTCGTGCCCGACCTGAAGCGCAGCTACTACGCCGCCTGGGCCGGCGCTTCGCTGAACCCGGCCACCGCACCGTTGAAGGCCGTGTACGCGATGCGCGCACGTGCATCGCTGTTCGGCGCCACGGCGTCGAAGCTGCCGACGTATGCGGATGGAACCACCCCGCCCGGCATTCCGGCCGGCGTGCTGCTGCCACAGAATCTGTGGGGCGACTGGCACTTTGCGGACAAGGATGCGCAGGACGAAACACCGGACAACGCCTTCTTGGACCAAGCCAATGAGAACATCGTCGCCGGCGGCTACGCGGTCTACGAGCTCGACGGCTCGCGCGGCGTGCTGCGCATCGCGCAGGCCTCGACGCAGCCGCGCACGGCCTACGGGCTGAGCGGGCAGACGACCCAGCTGGTGTTTGACCCGCTGCCCGGCGACCAGCACTGGCGCAGCGTTGATCCCGGGCAGGACATCTCCGATCTGCGCAAGACCAAGCTCTACGTGCAGAGCGACCCACTGACGCTCGCCGAGGAGCCGATCACAACGCCGGTGAACACGCGCGACATCACGCTCGACGGCCTGTACGACGGCCTCACCTCGGGCCGCTGGGTCGTGCTGTCGGGCGAGCGCGCCGACATCGACGATGTCACCGGCGTGAAGTTCGCCGAACTGCAGATGATCTCGGGCCTCACCCACAGCTACGACGCGACGCTGCCGGGCGACCAGGTCCACACCACCGTGAACCTCGCCACCGCCCTGGCCTACGCCTACAAGCGCGAAACCCTCGTGATCTACGGCAACGTCGTCAAGGCGACGAACGGCGAGACGCGCAACGAGGTGCTGGGCAACGGCGAAGGAGCGCAGGCGCTGCAGTCGTTCACGCTCAAGCAGCCGCCGCTGACCTTCGTCGCCGCGCCGACCGCCGCCGGCGCGCAGAGCACGCTGACGGTGCGCGTCAACGACGTGCAGTGGCACGAGTCCGATTCGCTCGCCGCGCTCGGCCCGAAGGATCGCGCCTTCATCACGCTGACCGACGACACCGGTGTCACCTCGCTCAACTTCGGCGACGGCGAGCACGGCGCGCGGCTGCCAACCGGTGTGCTGAATGTCAAGTCGGTGTACCGCAACGGCATCGGCCAGCCCGGCAACGTCAAGGCCGGGCAGATCACGCTGCTGCAGACCAAGCCGCTCGGCGTCAAGGCGGTCATCAACCCGCTGCGTGCCTCCGGCGGCGCCGACAAGGAGACGCGCGACCTGGCGCGCGAGAACGCGCCGCTGTCGGTGCTGGCACTCGACCGCCTCGTCTCGGTGAGCGACTACACCGCCTTCACGCGCCGCTTCGCCGGCATCGCGAAGGCGCTCGCGCTGCAGCTCAGCGATGGCCAGCGCCAGCTCGTCTACCTGACGATCGCCGGCGTCGACGACATCCCGATCGACACCACCTCGGACCTGTACGTCAACCTGCTCGCCGCACTGCGTCAGGCCGGCAATCCCGACCTGCCGCTGCGCGTCGACACGCGCGACCTGAAGGCGCTGGTGCTGAGCGCCAATATCAAGTTGCTGCCCGACTACGAGTGGGAGGCGGTCGTCGGCGCGGTGCGCGCGCAGTTGCTCGACGCCTTCGGCTTCGACCGGCGCGCGCTCGGCCAGCCGGCACTGCTGTGCGAGGTGATCGCCGCGATTCAGGCCGCGCGCGGCGTCGCCTACGTCGACGTCGATGCGTTCGGCGCGATCGCGCAGACCGTCGACGACGTGAGTGTGGACGCAGACGGCACGACGCACCGCGTGCGCCGCTTCCTGACACAGGACGACATCGCGGCCGCGGTCGCGGCCATCGTCCAGCCCGGTGGCAGCGCATCGGGCGGCGCGGTCGATCGCCTGCCGCCGAACGTCGACGCCTGGCCCGGCGGCTCGGACCGCGGCCTGCTGCGCCCGGCCGAGCTGGTGATGTTCATGCCCGATGTGTCCGACACCCTCGTCCTGAACCAGATCCCATGAATGCACTCGCCACCCACGACCCGCGCGCGGACCGCCTCTACGCGCTGCTGCCCGCGATCCACCGAATGCGCGACGCCGACCGCGGCTACCCGCTGAAAGCCTTGCTGCGCGTGATCGCCGAGCAGGTGAACGTCGTCGAGGACGACATCACTCAGCTCTACGACAACCAGTTCATCGAGACCGCCGCCGACTGGGCCGTGCCCTACCTCGGCGACCTGGTCGGCTACGTGCCGGTCGCGGAGGCCGGGCGACCGGCCGACGTCCCGGGATGCGAAGAGGCGCGCGTGCTGGTGCCGCGCCGCGAGGTCGCGAACCTGATCCGCTCGCGCCGCCGCAAGGGCACGCTCGCCCTGCTCGAACAACTGGCGAACGACGTGGGCGGCTGGCCGGCGCGCGTGGTCGAGTTCTTCAAGCTTCTCGGCTGGGCGCAGCACCTCGATCACCTGCACCTGGACCGGCACCGGATCGTCGACCTGCACGATGGCGACGCGCTCGACCTGCTCGACGGGCCGTTCGATCGCATCACCCACAGCGTCGACCTGCGGCGCATCGACTCGCGGCGCACGCGCGGGCGCTGCAACATCCCGAGCGTCGGCGTGTTCGTCTGGCGCCTGCGCAGCTACCCGGTGACCGCGACACCGGCCTGCTGCATCGAAGAGACCGGCCCGCACTGCTTCAGCTTCAGCGTGCTGGGGCAGGACACGCCGCTGTACGTGAAGCCGCAGCCCGAGCCCGACCCGACGCACATCGCCGAGGAGTTGGACCTGCCGGTGCCGATCCGCCGGCATGCGTTCGAGGCCCGCATCGCCGACTACGTGGGTGCCGACGCGAGCCTTGCGATCCTGGTCGAGGGCTGGGCCGGCCATGCGGGTAGCGACCCGGTGCCGGTCGCGCAGCTGCTCCCCGCCGACCTGACCGATTGGCGCTACGTGCCGCCGCTGAACCGCATCGCGGTCGACCCGGTGCTCGGGCGCCTCGCCTTCCCGCCAAGCCAGTTGCCAAAAAAAAGCGTGCGCGTCAGCTACCACTACGGCTTCTCGGCCGACATTGGCGGCGGCGAGTACGCGCGGCCGATCCTGCAGCCGGCGCAAGACTTCACGCTCTACCGCATCGGCGACAGCGAGGCGTACCAGCGCCTTGGGCAGGCGCTAGCGCAATGGCAGCAAGACAAACCCGACCACGCGGTGATCGAGTTCGCGGCCAGCGGCGTCTACGTCGAGCCGATCGGCATCGCACTCGGCGACCACCAAACGCTGCAGCTGCGCGCGGCCGATCGCACCCGCCCAGTCCTGCGCCTGATCGACTGGCAGACCGACCTACCCGATGCGCTGACGGTCACGCTCGGCGAGGGCAGCCGCTTCACGCTCGACGGCCTGCTGATCACCGGCCGGCCGGTGCAAGTGCTCGGTGCGACCGCGGGCGAAGCCCCGTCGATCTGCGGTGGCGAGCTGGTGATCCGCCATTGCACGCTGGTGCCGGGATGGGGCATCGATTGCGACTGCGATCCGAAGCGCCCGGCCGAGCCGAGCCTGGAGCTGAGCAACGTGCGTGCGCGCGTGCGCATCGAGCACAGCATCGTCGGCGCGATCCAGATCCACGAAGACGAAGTGCGGCAGGACCCGATCCCGCTGTGCATCAGCGACAGCATCGTCGACGCGACCTCGCCCGAGCGCCAGGCGATCGGCGCGCCGGGCGCGACCTGGGCGCACGCGGCGTTGACGATCCAGCGCTGCACGGTGTTCGGCATCGTCGACGTGCATTCGATGCCGCTCGGCGCGAACAGCCTGTTCATCGGCTGCGTCAACGTGGCGCGGCGCCAGATCGGCTGCATGCGTTACTGCTTCGTGCCGACCGACTGCCGCACGCCGCGCCGCTACCGCTGCCAGCCCGACGGCGTGATCGCCGCGGTGAAGGCGCGCATCACCGACGACGCGACCAAGCAGGGCATCGAGGTCGCCAACGAGACGCTGCGCGTCGAGCCGCAGTTCGACGCGCTGCGCTACGGCCGGCCCGAGTACGCGCAGCTCGCGCCCAGCTGCGCGTTGGAGATCAGCCGCGGCGCCGACGACGAGTCCGAGATGGGCGCGTTCCACGACCTCTACCAACCCCAGCGCGAAGCGAATCTGCGCACGCGGCTCGCCGAATCCACGCCGGCCGGCATGGACGTCGGCATCGTGTTCGCGAGCTGAACGAACGATCACCGAAGGAGCGGACCACACCATGAAGGGCGACTTTTCACGCATCAGCTTCAATGCGAAGAACCACTTCAGCCGCGTGCTGCTGCAGCAGGGCCGCGTCACGCTGGATGCCGACCCGAACGAGGAAGGTGCGATCCTGCTGCACTACCTGCGCACGCTGGCGCGCGACCTCATCGGGCCCTGCGGCGGGCCGATCGATGCGATGGGCTTCGAGCTTTCGGTCGACACCACGACGGCCACGCAGCCGAAGCTGATGATCGGCGCCGGGCGCTACTACGTGGACGGCATCCTGGTCGAGAACGACGCGCAGTACGACTACGCGCACCAGCCCGACCTGACGCCGCCGGCCGACGACGCGCTGCTGCAGTGGCTCAAGACGCCGACCAGCGACGTCTGGCTCTACCTCGACGTGTGGGAGCGCCACATCAGCTGGATCGAGAACGACGCGATCCGCGAGAGCGCGCTCGGCGGCCCCGACACCTGCACGCGCGCCAAGGTGGTGTGGCAGGTGCGCGCCGTCGCACGCGCCGCGCTGATCGCGAACCTGACGGCGCGGCGCGATGCGATCGACAAGCAGCTCGCCGACACGAGCGTCGTGATGAGCGCAGAGCAGCGCGCGGCGTTGCAGGCGCGGCGGACCAGGCTTGCCGACGACATCATCCGACTCTCGCCGGCTGCCGCCGGCGGCCCCGCCAGCGACGACTGCAGCGCACCGCTGGACAGCCTCGACGGGCTGAGCGATGCGCAGATGACGGCGCGGCTCGACCCCGGCCAACTGATCAAGGACCCGTGCGTGCTCCCGCCCGACGCGCTGTACCGCGGCGTCGAGAACCAGCTCTACCGCGTCGAGGTGCATCGCGGCAGTGCGCCCGGCGCCACGCCGACGTTCAAGTGGTCGCGCGACAACGGCAGCGTGGCCGCGCGTTGGCTCGGCACCGAAGGCAACGACCTCGTCGTCTCCAGCGCGCGCGGCTTCGCGGCCGGCGCCTGGGTCGAGCTGACCGACGAGTCGGACGACCTGACCGACACGCCGGGCCTGCTCGTGAAACTCGCGAAGGTCGACGCCGACCGGCTCAGCGTCGACCCCGCGTCGGTGCCAAGCGGCGCGTCGATCGCGCTGGCGGCGAGCGCGGTCAAGCCGAAGGTACGGCGTTGGGACCAGACCGAGACCGACGACACGACGCTCGACGGTGGTGCGGTGCCGCTCGTCGAGGCCGGCGCCGGCAACGCGCACTGGCTCGATCTGGAAGACGGCATCCAGGTGCAGTTCGCGGCCGGCGGCAGCTACCGCAGCGGCGACTACTGGCTGATCCCGGCGCGCGTGGCCACCGGCAGCATCGAGTGGCCGAGCACGCCGGACGCAAACGGCAACCCGCTGTCGGAGGCGCAGCCGCCGCGGGGTGTGCAACACCACTATGCGTCGCTCGGGTTCGTGGCCTTCGCCAACAACGAGTTCGGGATCACCCCGTGTCTGTGCGAGATCGAGCCGGTCAACAGCTGCAGCCGCCCGAATCAGAACCGCGACACGGTCGGGACGGTCGCAACGCGACCCGCCGTGAAGCGCAAGACGACGACGCGCACGAAGGCGCACGGTTGAACCGAGCCGACCATGCACACGTTCGCGCAGAGACCAAAGCGGGCGCCGCAGACCGTTTCCGCCGCGCCTGCGACAACGCAGCGAACGATCGGCAATCGAGCGCTGCAGCGCACGCGCGAAGCCGACGCGGAAGCGGCCGACTCGGCGACGCCCCGCGTCGCCCGGTTCGCTCCCGACTTCAGCGGGATCCCGGCAGTGGCGCCGGATCGGGCCACCGGCAATGCGGCGGGTGACGGCGGTTCGGGAGTTCGACCGGTCGTGCGGCGACAAAGACACCAGCTTTCAGCGGCGATACGGCGCGTCGACCCGGTGGCCGCGCACGATTCGGTCGGCCGCGTCGAGACGGTTCGCTTTTCCGCCCTTCCGGCGATCCATGTCCCCGCCCGGTTCGACGCGATCGGAACCACGCTGACCTACGACCCCAGCATCAACCCGATCAGGCCGCCGGCCACGCCGGCCAAGTTCGGTCAAACCGACACCTGGATCGAGGTAAACAAGTCGTCGGGACGGCCGGAGAACGGCAAGTTCCTCGTCGAGCTCGTGGTCGAGAACCTGATCACGTTCTGGGTGGCGGGCTCGGTGGCGGGTGCCACCAGAGCGAACATCGCGTCCGCGGGCGACGCCAACATCACCCAGGCCAACTATCCGACGGTCGTCAGCGACCTCACGCCCTCGCCGAGGCCGGTGCACACAGGAAGCCTGGATCTGATGAAGAACCAGCCTCCGCGCTCGCACTTCTGGGCCGAGGATCTGACGATCAAGCACGAACGCTTCCACGCGAACGAGAACGAGAAGTTCGGCCGCGAAGGCGCGCTCGCCGGGCGCGATTGGCTGGACACACAGACAGCCCAGAACCTCGACCAGGTCGAGGCGCTGGTCGGCAGGGTGGCGCCGCTGGTTGCGCAGCGAATCGCCGTGGGGATGGCCCCGCCGGGAGTCGAGCAGCGTGCCTACGACGACGGCGCGGCAGACTACGCCGCGCGGGCCGCGGCGATCAAGGCAAAAGGGGACGCCAACGGGTACGGGCAGCACCCGTGAACGCGAAACCACACCATGTTCAATTCCGAAACCCTCGAAGTCGCCATCGGCATGGCGTTCCTGTTCCTGTCGGTCAGCCTGATCTGCACTGCGGTGAAGGAGTGGCTGGAAGGCGTGTTCAAGTGGCGCGCGATGGACCTGGAGCGCGCGCTGCGCACG
Source organism: Caldimonas sp. (assembly GCA_036497875.1). GTDB lineage: Bacteria > Pseudomonadota > Gammaproteobacteria > Burkholderiales > Burkholderiaceae_C > Schlegelella_A. The sequence continues at coordinate 2,386 of DASXIP010000687.1, read as the reverse complement.
CTGTTGGCCGATTCCGACGGCACGATGACGAGCCAGTTGCTGCGCCACCCGGTGCTCTTCTCGCTGTTCCCAGGCATCTACGACCCGGCGCAGTTGCGCAGCAGCTGGCTCACGCCCGGCCAGGGGAGCCTGCACATGCGCCTGTCGCACCGGCGCAACCTGCCCTCGTACATCCCAGCCGGGCAGTTCGCGGTGGCGCTGCTCGACTGCGTCGCGCGCGGCCCGACGCCGGCCGACGGCGGCGACGCGACGGCCGCGGATGCCGCGGTGCACCCCGGGCCGCTGTCGGTGGAGGCGCTGCGCCAGAGCGCGATGGCGCTCGCGTCCGTGCATTTGCAGCGCGCGGTGCTGTCTGCGCTCGACCACTCCGCGGGCGACCTGGCCATGGCCCGGCTCAACGTCGAGCGCTGGTTCAACGGCACCATGGACCGCGCCTCCGGCTGGTACAAGCGCCGCACGCAAGCGGTGCTGTTCATGCTCGGCTTCGCGGTGGCGGCGGCGATGAACATCGACGCGCTGCACGTGATGCAGCGCCTCACCACCGACAAGGCCTTTCGCGACGTGGTCGTGAAGGAAGCTGCCACCGCCCCCGCGCCCGACGAATCTGGCTCTGCCGCGCAGGCCGCGCGCATCGGCAATGCGAAGCAGGCGCTTGAACGGGTGGGCTTGCCGATCGGCTGGAGTGCCTGGGCGCCCGCGAGCGCGCCGGCGTCGGGTGCGCACGATGGCCTGCGCGCCTTGCCCGTGCCCAGACAGCTGTGCAAAACGCTCGATCTCACAACGTGTGAGCGGGCGCGGTGGTTCGGCGCAGATTGGTTCGCGGTGGTCTGCGGCTGGTTCGTGACCGCCTTTGCCGTGATGCTCGGTGCACCGTTCTGGTTCGACGTGCTGAACAAGTTCATGGTCATCCGATCGACAGTGAAGCCGCACGAGAAGAGCGCAGAGGCCGGGTCGGAGGATCGCCAGTCGGGAGAGCCAAATCCCGCGACGGCGCGCGGCGTTGCTTCGTAGCGCCGAACGAGCCGTGCCGCCGCCGAACCGGACACCCCCTTTCCCTAATGAGTGGGTGGACCGCGGCAACGGCAATCGCTACGCTCGGGCCTCTCTTCCCAGGCTGCGCGACGCCCGTACGTGCTTCGCGTCGATCGATGTCCTTCAATCCGTCGGCCTCCTCACCGGACGGCGACCTGCGCGGAGCGCTCGTCGGCGGATCGCTGGCGTTTGCGAGCACGCTGGCGCAGATTCGTCGCGTGGCGGTCAGCGAGGCACCGGTGCTGATCGAAGGCGAGACTGGCACCGGCAAGGAGCTCGTGGCACGCGCAGTTCACTACTGGGGCGTACGCGACACCGGGCCGTTCGTACCTGTAAATTGCGGCGCCCTACCCGACCACCTGCTCGAAGCAGAACTCTTCGGCCACGAGCGCGGCGCATTCACCGACGCTAAGTTGGCACGCCGCGGACTGGTGGCCGAAGCCAACGGCGGCACGCTGTTTCTCGATGAAGTGGATGCTCTCAGCGCCAAGGCGCAGATCACGTTGTTGCGGTTTCTACAGGACCAGCGCTATCGGCCCCTGGGCAGCTCTCGAGAGCTCAGCTCGAACGCGCGTGTCGTCGCGGCCGCCAACCACCCATTGGCCGATGCGGTGCAGCAGGGGAACTTTCGTGGTGACCTGATGTACCGACTGAAGATCCTGCACCTCGAGCTACCGCCGCTGCGCGAGCGTTACGGCGATGCCGAGCAACTCGCGCAGCATTTCGTCGCGCAGCTGTGCACCAAGTACCGGCTGCCGCTGAAGCGCTTCGATGAAGCGGCTTTGGGCTGGATTCGCAGCCACCCCTGGCCGGGAAACGTGCGCGAGTTGGAGAACTGGGTGCACCGCGCCTTGCTGATGGCCGACACTGAGACGGTTCGCACGCCGCTGGGCACCGCGCCGGTCGAGTCCGGCGCCGCCCCAGGCATCGACAACTTCCAGCACGCCAAGGCGGCTGCCGTGCGCCGCTTCGAACACGACTACGTACTCAGCGTGATCCGTCAGACCGGCGGCAACGTGACACGTGCGGCGCAGATCGCAGGCAAGGAGCGCCGCGCCTTCGGCAAACTGATCAAGAAGTACGGCATCGACCGCCAAGTATTGGAGGATTGACCGGCGGCCGCCAGTGATGTCGAGCCGGGACAAGCCGCGCTCGCGGAGGCCGAGCCTCTCTTCTTGGCCCTAACGGTCTCCGAGGCTGTGCGCCGGGCCGAGGCGTCGACGAGGACGTGGCGCTCGCAGATGTCGGTTGCCTAAGCGGCTTTGCGGGTCTCCAGGACCTCGTTCGCTTCCCGGCGACCGAGGTTCCTGAGCGCAAAGATCGCCGGCAGGTGCTGAGCGCGCGGGCGTGCCTT
>DASXIP010000686.1:0-4008 GCA_036497875.1 Caldimonas sp. | reverse complement strand
CTGCCCGGCCACCACAACGTGCTGAACGCGCTCGCCGCGATCGCCGTCGCCGCCGAGCTCGAGCTGGACGACGCGGCGGTCGTCAAGGGGCTCGCCGAATTCCACGGCGTCGGCCGCCGCTTCCAGCATTACGGCGAGCATCCGACCGCGTTCGGCGCAGGCAGCTTCGCGCTGATCGACGACTACGGCCACCATCCGGCCGAGATGGCGGCGACGCTCGAGGCCGCGCGCGGCGCGTTCCCCGGGCGGCGCATCGTCCTCGCCTTCCAGCCGCATCGCTACACGCGAACGCGCGACTGCTTCGAGGACTTCGTCAAGGTGATCGGCAGCGCCGACGCGGTCCTGCTCGCCGACGTCTACCCCGCCGGCGAGCCGCCGATCGTCGCCGCCGACGGCCGCGCGCTCGCGCGTGCGCTACGCGTCGCCGGCAGCGTCGATCCGATCTTCGTCGACGAGATCGGCGCCATGGCGCAGACGATCGTCGCCCAGGCGCAACCGGGCGACGTCGTCATCGCGATGGGCGCCGGCTCAATCGGCAACGTACCGGCGCAGGTGGTCGAGCTTCTGGGGAGAACGGCATGAACGCTGTTTCGCCGAGCGCGTTCGGGAAGGTCGCGGTGCTGATGGGGGGCACGTCGGCCGAGCGCGAGATCTCGATCTTGTCGGGAACCGGCGTGCTCGCCGCGCTGCGCTCGCAAGGCGTCGACGCGCACTCCTTCGATCCCGCCGAGCGCGAGCTCGGCGAGTTGAAGAAGGAAGGCTTCGCGCGCTGCTTCGTCGCCCTGCACGGGCGCCACGGCGAGGACGGCAGCGTCCAGGGCGCGCTCGAGCTGCTCGGCATCCCCTATACCGGCTCGGGCGTGATGGCGTCGGCGATCGCGATCGACAAGGTGATGACCAAGCGGATCTGGCTCGCCGAGGGGCTGCCGACGCCGAAGTTCGTCCGCCTCGCAGCCGACCAGCAACAGCGCGAGCAACTGCGCGCCGTGCCCGACGTGCTCGGCTTGCCGCTCGTCGTCAAGCCGCCGCGCGAGGGCTCGTCGATCGGCATCACCAAGGTCGCCGGCTACTCGCAGATGGCAGACGCGGTCGCGCTTGCGGCGCGCTTCGACAGCGACGTCCTCTGCGAGCAGTTCATCGACGGCGACGAGGTGACATGTCCCGTGCTCGGCGTCGGCGACGGCGCGCATGCGTTGCCGGTCGTGCGCATCGTCGCCCCCGACGGCGAGTACGACTACCAGAACAAATACTTCACCGACGTCGTCCGCTACGACTGCCCGAGTGGCCTCGCGGCCGACGAGGAGCGTGAGATCCAGCGCATCGTCCTCGCCGCCTATCGCATCCTCGATTGCCGCGGCTGGGGGCGCGCCGACCTGATGATCCGGCGTAGCGACCGCAAGCCCTTCCTGCTCGAGATGAACACGTCGCCGGGGATGACGTCGCACTCGCTGGTGCCGATGTCGGCGCGCGCGGCGGGGATCAGCTACGAGGCGCTCTGCGTGCAGCTGCTCGCGGGCGCGAGCCTCGACTCGGCGCGCGCGGCGTCGCCAGCGGAGCACTGACGCGATGGCAAGGCGAACCCCGATGCTGGATGTCGCCGAGGCGCTGCCGCCCGACGTGCGCCTGATGAACGCGACCGCGGTCGCGCTCGGCGCGGTCGCCGCCGCGCTCGTCGCCGCGGCCGCGACGCTGTGGCTCGCGCGGCAACCGTTGTTCGCGATCCGCGCCATCACGATCGACGGCGACGTCTCGCGCAACAGCGTCTCGACCATCCGTGCCAACGCAGTGCCGAAGCTCGCCGGCAACTTCCTGACCATCGACCTCGCCGCCGCGCGCCGGGCCTTCGAGTCGGTGCCCTGGGTCCGCCTCGCCGTCGTCCGCCGCGTCTTTCCGAACCGGCTGCGGGTCGAGCTCGAGGAGCACAAGCCGGTCGCGATCTGGGGCAGCGACAGCGGCAACGAGAAGCTCGTCAACAGCTACGGCGAGGTGTTCGAGGCCAATGTCGGCGACGTCGAGGACGACGACTTGCCGATGCTTGCCGGGCCAAGCGGCAGCTCGGCGCACGTGCTGGCGATGCTCGGCCGCGTCGATGCCGGCCTGGCGCCGCTCGGCGCCCGCGTCGAGGAGCTCGCCTACTCGGGGCGCGGCTCATGGCAGGCGACGCTCGCCGGCGGCGCCGTCGTCGAGCTCGGCCGTGGCAGCGACGACGACGTGCTCGCTCGGACGGCGAACTTCGTCGCCACGATCGACCAGGTGACGGCGCGCTACCAGCGGCCGCTGCAGTACGCGGACCTGCGCCACCACGACGGCTACGCGGTGCGGCTGAAAGGCGTTTCGACGACCGCGAACACCGATGCCGACAAGTCGGCACAGAAGAAGAAAGGGGACTAGATGGCCCGCGAACTCAAGGATCTCGTCGTCGGCCTCGACATCGGCACCGCCAAGGTGATGGCCGTCGTCGCCGAGGTCATGCCCGATGGCGAGCTGCGCATCGCCGGCCTCGGCAGCGCGCCGGCGCACGGCCTGAAGCGCGGCGTCGTCGTCAACATCGACGCGACGGTGCAGTCGATCCAGCAAGCCCTGAAAGAGGCCGAGATGATGGCCGACTGCAAGATCACGCGCGTCTACACCGGCATCACCGGCAGCCACATCCGCGGCCAGAACTCGACCGGGATGGTGATCGTGCGCGACAAGGAGGTGACTCCGGTCGACGTCACGCGCGTCGTCGAGACCGCCAAGGCGATCAACATCCCGAACGACCAGCGGCTCCTCCTCGTCGAGCCGCAGGAGTTCGTGATCGACGGCCACGAGGTGAAGGAGCCGATCGGCATGAGCGGCGGCCGGCTCGAGGTGCGCGTGCACATCGTCACTGGGGCGCAGAGCGCGGCCGAGAACATCGTCAAGTGCGTGCGCCGCTGCGGCCTCGAGGTCGAGCAGCTGGTGCTGAACCCGAGCGCGTCGAGCCACGCGGTTCTGACCGACGACGAGAAGGATCTCGGCGTCGCCCTGGTCGACATCGGCGCCGGAACCACCGACGTCGCCATCTTCACCGACGGCTCGATCCGCCACACGGCAGTGATCCCGATCGCCGGCGACCTGATCACGAGCGACATCGCGATGGCGCTGCGCACGCCGACCAAGGACGCCGAGGAGATTAAGGTCGAGTACGGCGTCGCCAAGCAACTGCTCGCCGACCCGAACGAGCAACTCGAGGTGCCCGGGCTCGGCGACCGGCCGCCGCGGATGCTCAGCCGCCAGGCGCTCGCCGGCGTGATCGAGCCACGGATCGAGGAGATCTATTCGCTCGTCCACCAGGTGATCCGCGACAGCGGCTACGAGGAGCTGCTCTCGAGCGGCATCGTCATCACCGGCGGCGCGGCGGTGATGCCGGGAATGATCGAGCTCGGCGAGGACATCTTTCTCAAGCCCGTCCGCAAAGGCACCCCGACCTACCGCGGCGCGCTGCACGACATGGTCGCCAACCCGCGCTCGGGGACGGTCATGGGCCTGCTCGAGGAAGCGCGCATGGCCCGCACTCGCGGCCAGCGCGCGGCGCAGCAGGCGGGCTCGGTCAAGACTCTGTTCGGCCGCGCCAAGGATTGGTTTCTGGGCAACTTCTGAGGATCGCCATGAATCACCGGACCCGCCCTGGCATCGACCTCCTGCCGCACGCCCACGACCCGCCGCCGACCGGCTGAACGCGAGGGACGTAAGACACACATCAAGAACGTATTCCGGGAAACGACAAACGCAAGGCAACTGCAAGGATTGGAGCAACAGATGGCTATCGAACTGATCGAAGAGTTCAGCTTGGGCACGCAGATCAAGGTGATCGGCGTCGGCGGCGGCGGCGGCAACGCCGTCGAGCACATGATCGAAGAGAGCGTGCAGGGGGTCGACTTCATCGTCGCCAACACCGACGCGCAGGCGCTCAACCGCTCGGCGGCGAACCAGCTGATCCAGCTCGGCACGACCGGCCTCGGCGCCGGCGCCAAGCCCGAGGCCGGC
>DASXIP010000685.1:0-1617 GCA_036497875.1 Caldimonas sp. | reverse complement strand
GCTGGTGGACCGCGATGGCCGGCTGTGGCGTTGGGATGGGTACGTCTCGATCGGCTCCGGGCCGTCGCTCGCCGCCGAGCATTTGCGGCACGGCAACCGTCTCGCTGCGCTCGACAGCGAGATCGCCACCGTGAGGACGGACGCTTTGGCGGCCGAGAGCGGTGCTGCCGCGGCGCGCGCCGAACGCCAGAAAGCGCAGGATGCCGGCAAGTCGGCTCGGCAAGGGCTGTCCGACACCGAGGCGGCGCTGGCGCGGGCGCGAGCCGAGGAGGCGGAGATCGGCCGGCGGGCATTGACCACGCAAACCCGTCTCGCCGCTGCCGTCGACCTTCTCGAAAGGGTCGGCGCCGATCTCGCCGAAGTCGCCGCACAGGCGGCGGAAGCGGAGCGCGATCTTGCGGCCCTCCCCGAGGCGCAATCCGCGCGCGCCGCACTCGACCAGGCCCGCACCGCCGCGGCCGAGGCGCGCCGGGGCGACGCAGACGCACGAGCGGCAGTCGAGCGGCTCAACCACGAGGCCGCACGTCGCCGCGAGCGCCTAGCCTCGATCGACCTCGAGGAACATGCCTGGCGAAAGCGCAGCACCGACGCGGTTGGGCAGCAGGCGGCCCTGACCGAACGGCGCAAAGCGGTGGAGGCTGAGATCGCGAGTTTGGCGGCGCGCCCTGCGGCGATCGCCGTGGAAAGCGAGGCGCTCGGCACCACAATTGCCGATGCAGCTGCCTCCTGCCGCCGGTCGGCCGACGCGCTGGCCGTCGGCGAGCACCAGCTGCGCGAGGCAGTCGACGCCTCGCGCGCGGCCGATCAGGCATTGGCCGAGGCACGCGAGCGCCTCGCGCGACTCGAGGGGCTGCGGGACGGCGCAACCGAAGGCTTGGCGCGCCTTGCTCGCGAGATCCGCGAGCGCGTGGGTGTCGCACCTGAAGCGCTCGGCGAGCTCGCCGGCGGCCCGATGGACGAACGCCCCCTCGATCCCTCCGAGACGGCAGCCCGGCTGGAGCGCTTGACCCGCGAGCGGGACGGCATGGGTCCGGTCAATCTGATGGCCGAAACCGAGGCCGCCGAGGTCGAATTGCGGGTTACCGAATTGCGCCGCGAGCGCGCCGAGCTCACCGAAGCGATCGCGCGGCTGCGTCACGGCATCGCCGCCCTCGACCGCGAAGTGCGTCAACGGCTGACCGTGGCCTTCGAGCAGCTCGACCGCCATTTCGCCGAGCTGTTCACCCGCTTGTTCGGCGGCGGCAAGGCGCAATTGCGTCTGGTGGACAATGACGATCCGCTCGCCGCCGGGCTAGAAATCATGGGGAGCCCGCCGGGCAAGAAGCTGCAATCCTTGTCGCTATTGTCGGGTGGCGAGCAGGCGCTGACCGCGCTCGCACTGCTCTTCGCCGCCTTCCTGACCAACCCGGCGCCGGTCTGCGTGTTGGACGAGGTCGACGCGCCGCTCGACGACGCCAATGTCGACCGGTTCTGTACTCTCGTCGGCGAGATCGCCGACACCACCGGCACCCGCTTTCTGGTGGTCACCCACCACCGCATCACGATGGCGCGGGTCGACCGCCTCTTCGGCGTGACGATGGCCGAACGCGGCATCTCGCAGCTCGTCTCGGTCGACCT
>DASXIP010000684.1:0-8967 GCA_036497875.1 Caldimonas sp. | reverse complement strand
GGAACGTCGGTCAACGACATCATGGGCGGCATGTTCGGCGCGATCGGCGTCCTCGCCGCGCTACGCGAACGCGACCGCACCGGCCGCGGCCAGGAAGTGCAGAGCGCGCTGTTCGAGAACTGCGTGTTCCTGTCGGCGCAGAACATGCAGCAGCACCTGATGACCGGCGAGCCGGTACCGCCGATGCCGGCGCGCGTGTCGTCGTGGAGCGTCTACGACGTCTTCACGCTGAAGGACGACGCGCAGCTCTTCATCGGCGCCGTCAGCGACCGCCAGTTCCAGATCCTGTGCCGCGTCCTCGAGGCGCCGCAGCTCGCTGCCGACCCTGCCCTCGCGACCAACGCGATGCGCGTCGCCATGCGTCCCGAACTGCTGAAAACGCTCGCCGAGATCCTGCGCCACCACGACGTCGCCGAGCTCGTTCCGAAGCTTGAGGCGAACGGCCTGCCGTACGCGCCGATCGTCAAGCCCGAGCAGCTCGTCCACGACCGCCACCTGAAGGAAAGCGGCGGCCTGGTGCCGATGCAGACCGAGGACGGCGGCATGACCGACGTCGTCCTGCTGCCGATCACGCTCGGCGGCCGCCGCCTCGGCGTGCGCCGGCCGCTGCCGCGCGCCGGCGAGCACGACGACGAGATCCTCGCCGCGCTGCCCAGCCGCGGCGGACCGGCCTGAGCTTTGCAACCATTTCGTCCAGGAGACCATCGATGACCCTCTTTGCCCCCGCACGCCGATGCACGCTGCTCGTCTTCGCCGGAGCGGTCTCGTGCAGCGCGCTCGCGCCCGCGCACGCCGCCGACCGGCCGCCGCTGCACGTGATCCTGCCGGTCAGCGCGGGCTCGGGGGTCGACACGATCGTGCGCGCCGCGGCGCCGGCACTGGCCAAGGAGCTCGGCGGCCAGGCGGTCGTGGTCGAGAACCTGCCCGGCGCCGGCGGCATCACCGGCACCGCCGCGCTCGTCAAGGCGGCACCCGACGGCAACACGATCGCCTTCGTCTCCAACAACCACGCCGTCAACCCGAGCGTCTACAAGAAGATGCCGTACGACAGCCTCGCCGACATCACGCCGATCAGCGTCGTCGGTGCGACGCCGTTCGTACTCGTCGTCAACCCGACCAAGCTGCCGGCACGAAACGCGAAGGAGCTGGTCGCGCTGCTGAAGGCCAAGCCCGGCGCGTACAACCTGGCGTCGTCGGGCAACGGCACGATCATCCATCTGGCTGGCGAGATGTTCGACGAGGCCGCTGGCGTCGACGCCAAGCACATCCCGTACAAGGGCGTCGGGCCGATGCTCGCCGACCTGATCGGCGGCCAGGTCGACTTCGGCGTCGTCGCCGTCCCCGCCGTGCAGGGCCACCTGAAGAACGGCGCGCTGCGTGCGATCGGCGTCATGGGCAAGACCCGCGTGCCGTCGCTGCCGGATGTGCCGACCCTCACCGAGCAAGGCTTCGACGTCGCCGTCGCCGGCTGGTTCGCGGTGATCGGCCCGCCGAAGCTGCCCGCCGCCGAAGTGAAGCGCCTGCACGACGCGGTGGTCGCGGCGTTCGCCGAACCCGACGTCCGCGCCACGATGGCCAGGCAGGAGAACATCATCAACCCGACGACGCCAGAAGCGGCGGCGCAGATCCTGAAGAGCGAGCAGGAGCGGTACGCTCGCCTGGTCAGGACGGCGAACATCTCGCTCGACTGAGCGTTTTCGAGAAAGACACCGCATGCCCCTCTACCGGATCGACGACCGGGCGCCGCAAGTCGCCGCCTCCGCCTATGTCGCCGACACTGCGACGCTGATCGGCAGCGTCGTCGTCGGCGAGCGCGCGAGCTTCTGGTCGGGCGCGAGCGCGCGCGGCGACAACGAGACGATCGTGCTCGGCCTCGACAGCAACATCCAGGAGGGCGCCGTGCTGCACGCCGACCCGGGCTTCCCGCTGACGATCGGCGCGCGGGTGACGGTCGGCCACCAGGCGACGCTGCACGGCTGCACGGTCGGCGACGGCTCGCTGATCGGCATCCAGGCGGTCGTCTTGAACGGCGCCGTGATCGGCAGGAGTAGCCTCGTCGGCGCCGGCGCGATCGTGACCGAAGGCAAGTCGTTCCCCGACCGATCGCTCATCATCGGCGCACCGGCGAAGGTCGTGCGGGCGCTGAGCGACGACGAGGTCGCCAACCTCGAGCGCGCCGCCGCCGGCTACGTCGAGCGTGGCGCGCACTACCGCGCCAGGCTGGAGCGGATCGACTGACGAGGCAGCGGCGCTGCCGTTCGATGGAGCACGGGAATGGCTGATCTGTTCGACAACCCGATGGGCCTGATGGGGTTCGAGTTCGTCGAATTCGCGTCGCCGAACCCGGGTACGCTCGAGCCGGTGTTCGCCAAGCTCGGCTTCAGCGAGGTCGCGCGGCACCGCTCGAAGGACGTCTCGCTGTTCCGCCAGGGCGACATCAACTTCATCGTCAACCGCGAGGCGAAGAGCTACGCCGGCTACTTCGCCGCCGAGCACGGCCCGTCGGCGTGCGGGCTGGCGTTTCGCGTCCGCGACTCGCACCGGGCGTATTCGCGCGCGCTCGAGCTCGGCGCGCAGCCGCTCGAGATGCCGACCGGGCCGATGGAGCTGCGGCTGCCGGCGATCAAGGGGATCGGCGGCGCGCCGCTCTACCTGATCGACCGCTTCGAGGAAGGCAAGTCGATCTACGACATCGACTTCGAGTTCCTGCCTGGCGTCGAGCGGCGGCCGAACGGCTTCGGCCTGCACACGCTCGACCATCTGACGCACAACGTCTACCGGGGCCGGATGGCGTTCTGGGCGAGCTTCTACGAGCGCCTCTTCAACTTCCGCGAGATCCGCTACTTCGACATCCAGGGCGAGTACACCGGGCTGACGTCGAAGGCGATGACCGCGCCCGACGGCAGGATCCGCATTCCGCTCAACGAGGAATCGAAGAAGGGCTCGGGGCAGATCGAGGAGTTCCTGATGAAGTTCAACGGCGAGGGCATCCAGCACGTCGCGCTCCTCACCGACGACCTGCTCGCGACGATCGACCAGTTGAGCCTCGCCGGCGTGCCGCTGCTGGCGGCACCGAACGACATCTACTACGAGATGCTCGAGCAGCGCCTGCCCGGCCACGGCCAGGATATCGCCGCGCTCAAGACCCGCGGCATCCTCGTCGACGGCAGCACCGAGGGCGATAAGCCCAGACTGCTGCTGCAGATCTTCTCGGAGACGATGCTCGGCCCGGTCTTCTTCGAGTTCATCCAACGAAAGGGCGACGAAGGCTTCGGCGAAGGCAACTTCAAGGCGCTGTTCGAATCGATCGAGCGCGACCAGGTGCGGCGCGGCGTGCTGGAGACGACATGAGCGGCGACACCGGCGCAGCGCCGGACGGCTACCAGACGGGCTTCGGCAACACGTTCGCGAGCGAGGCGCTCGCGGCCGCGCTGCCGGTCGGCCGCAACTCGCCGCAGCGCTGCCCGTACGGCCTCTACGCCGAGCAGCTGAGCGGCACTGCGTTCACCGCGCCGCGCGCCGACAACCGAAGGTCGTGGCTCTATCGGATCCGCCCGGCGGCGATGCACGAGCCGTTCGCCCGCATCGACGACGGCCGCATCGTCAGCGCCTTCGATGACGTCGAGGCGACGCCCAACCAGCTGCGCTGGAATCCGCTGCCGATGCCGACCGAGCCGACCGACTTCATCGACGGCCTCGTGACGATGGCGGGCAACGGCGGCCCTGGGGCGCAGACCGGCGCGGCAGCGCATGTCTACGCGGCGAACCGCTCGATGCAGCAGCGCGCGTTCTACGACGCCGACGGCGAGCTGCTCATCGTCGTGCAGCAGGGGCGGCAACGCTTCGTCACCGAGCTCGGCACGATCGACGCCGAGCCGCAGGAGATCGTCGTCATCCCGCGCGGCGTGCGCTTTCGGGTCGAGCTGCTCGACGCGAACGGCCGCGCCGTGGAGGGCGCGGCGGGCGAAGCGCGCGGCTATGTCTGCGAGAACTTCGGCGCCAATTTCCGCTTGCCCGACCTCGGCCCGATCGGCTCGAACGGCCTCGCCAACCCGCGCGACTTCCTGACGCCGGTCGCACGCTACGAGGACATCGAGGGGCCGCACTGGCTCGTCGCCAAGTACCAGGGCCACCTGTGGTCGGCGCGGATGGACCACTCGCCGTTCGACGTCGTCGCCTGGCACGGCAACTACGCGCCGTACAAGTACGACCTGCGCCGCTTCAACGCGATCGGCTCGATCAGCCACGACCACCCGGACCCCTCGATCTTCCTCGTCCTGCACAGCGCGTCCGACACGCCGGGGGTGAGCAACATCGACTTCATCGCCTTCGTGCCGCGCACATTGGTCATGCAGGACACGTTTCGGCCGCCCTGGTTCCACCGCAACATCGCGAGCGAGTTCATGGGCCTCGTCCACGGCGTCTACGACGCCAAGGCCGAAGGCTTCGTTCCCGGCGGCGCGAGCCTGCACAACAGCATGACCGGCCACGGCCCCGATGCCGAGACGTTCGAGAAGGCGAGCCGCGCCGATACGTCGAAGCCCGACGTCATCAAGGACACGATGGCGTTCATGTTCGAGTCGCGAGCGGTCTGGTGGCCGACGCGCGAGGCGCTCGATGCGGCGGAGCTGCAGGACGACTACTTTCGCTGCTGGCAAGGGCTGCAAAAGCACTTCGATCCGAGCCGGCGCTGAGCGGATCGATCGGAACTCGCACGCTAGCGCCGCCTCAGCCGACGCCGAAGAATTCGCGCAGGGCGACGCGGTACTGCTCGACGCCGCGCGAGCTCGTCGTCGAGTGCGTGCCACCTTCGACGCGGACGAAGCGCTTGGCGGCGGTCGCGCGCTCGACCAGCAGCTCGCCGAAGCGCGCCGGCACGACCGTGTCGCTGCTGCCGTGGACGACGAGCAACGGCGCCTTGATCCGCGGCACCGTCGCGAGCGAGTCGAAGCGCTCGGTAATCAGCATCGAGATCGGCAGCCAGCCCCACTTGAAGGTGCCGAACATGTCGCGGATCGAGGTGAACGTTCCCTCGACGATCACGCCCTTCGGCGCTTCGGCCGCTGGCGCGTCGGCGAGGCCCGCGGCGAGCTGCACCGCGACGGCGCCGCCGAGCGAGTGGCCGAAGAGGTAGCGCGGTCGCCCAGGATCGCGGTCGCCGAGCCAGCGCCACGCGGCGGCGGCATCCTCGACGACGCCAGCCTCGGACGGCAGCTCGTCGGTGCTGACGCCAAAGCCGCGGTAGTCGATCGCGAGCACCGAGAAGCCGAGGTCGCGCAGCTGCTCGATGCGAAAGACGCTGCGGCCGACGTTCTGCCGCGCGCCGTGCAGGAAGAGCAGCAGCGGCGCAGCGGCGCGGGCATTCGGCGCGAACAGGCCGTGCAGACGGATCGGCTGCCCGGTTGATGCCGAGACGTGCTCGATCCAGACACTCTCCATCGCTTGCGAATGCGCGGTCCGCGCGAGCTCGTCAGCGGACGCCGGTGGCACCGGCAACGCCTGGAAGATCCACCTGCGCTGCTGCGCGCCGAGCGTCGCCCAACCCGCCGAGAGGCCACCGAAGACGACCAGCATCGCGGCGACCAATGTCAGCCTGCGCGGTGTCGATACCAAACGCTGAAGATCTTGAGCTTCCATGACTTGACGATGACTTTCTTAACGGTTTGCGGTGTTGTCCTGCACGGCGGTCGGGCGTTCTCGGACAACGCTGCACCATGCCAACGCGTTGAATCGGGACCATCGCAACCAAATGCTGCAGAGCAAATCACGCGCCATGAGCATTACCACCCGTCGACTCGTCGGCGTCGCCGCCCTCCTCTTCGCGGCGCAGGCATCGGCCCAGATCACGTTCTACGAAGGCGAAGGCTTTCACGGTCGCGCCTTCCAGGCCGACCGGCCGGTGACGAACTTCGAGCGCTACGGCTTCACCGATCGCGTGTCATCAGTCATCGTCGACCGCGGCCGCTGGCTGGTCTGCGAACACGCCAATTTCGAGGGCCGCTGCGTCGTCCTGCGCCATGGCAACTACGACTCGCTGCGCGCGATCGGGTTGGACAACCACGTCTCCTCGGTGCGGCCGGTCGACGACACGCATGCGGAAGTCCATGGCGTCGAAGCGCCGGTCCCGGTCGCCGCGCCAGCCTACGAGTACCGGCGCCGTCCCGACGAGCAACTGCGCGAAGTGCCGGTGACGTCAGTACGCGCGGTGATGGGCCCGCCCGAGCAGCGCTGCTGGGTCGAGAAGCAGGTGGTCAGCGAGCCTGCGCCCAGGAACGCCAACGTGCCCGGTGCGCTGATCGGCGGCGTCGTTGGCGGCATCCTCGGTCACCAGATCGGCGGCGGCAGCGGCAAGGCGCTGGCGACGGTCGGCGGTGCCGCTGGCGGGGTCGTGCTCGGCGCCAACGTCGGCCGCAACGAGCCGGTGACGAGCACGCGCGACATCCGCCGCTGCGAGAACGTCGCCAACGGCACGCCGCAATACTGGGAGGTGACCTACAACTACAGGGGCGTCGAGCACCACGCGCAGGTGAGCGCACCCCCGGGGCGCACGATCCTCGTCAACCGCGAAGGCGAGCCGCGACTCTAGGTCGCAGTCCGGGCCGACGGAGCGGGGCGTCCCGGCCCCGTCGGTGCGGGCGGCGGTAGCGGGGTCGCCGATACTGCGCCCCGATGTCGCCGGTCGTTTTCGTCAAGCTGCTTGCGATCTTCGCGGTTGTCGCGATCGGCTGGGGCGCCGCACGCAGCGGCCGTCTCGTCGCCGATGAAGCGTCGCGCGTGCTCTCGGCGGCGGCGTTCTACGTCTTCGTTCCGGCGCTGCTCTTTCGCACCACGGCGCGGATCGATTTCCAGCGCCTCGACGTCACCGTCGTGCTCGCCTTCTTCGTGCCGACGCTCGCCCTCGTGGGGGCCGTCTATGTCGTGCTGCGCGTCGGCCGCCGCGGCGGTGGCAGCGGCAGCGCCGCCGAGCCGAGCGTGCGCGCGATCACCTCGTCGTTTGGCAACGCGGTGCAGATCGGCATCCCGCTCGCGGCCGCGCTGTTCGGCGAGGCCGGCCTGGCGCTACACCTGACGGTCGTCGGCCTGCACTCGCTGACGCTGCTGACCGTGCTCACCGCTCTGGTCGAGCTCGACCTCGCGCGCGAGCAGCCGCGCGGCGACGGCTCTGCGCGCCTGCTCGCGACGCTGGGGACGACGGTGCGCAACACGGTGATCCATCCAGTCGTCCTGCCGGTCCTGGCCGGCCTCGCATGGAACCTGTCGGGACTGGCACTGCCCGGCCTGGTCGACGAAATCCTGGCCACGCTCGGTCAGGCGGTGGTGCCGGTGTGCCTCGTCCTGATCGGCGTCTCGCTCGCCCACTACGGGCTGCGCGGCGCGCTGCGCGCGTCGCTGCTGCTCGCAACGCTGAAGCTCGTCGTGCATCCGCTCGCGGTGCTGGCGTTCGCCCGCCTCGTGCTCGGCCTGACGGGCGTGCCGCTCGCGATCGTCGTGATGCTGGCGGCGCTGCCGGTCGGCAGCAATGCGCTGATCTTCGCCCAGCGCTACCGGACGCTGCCGGGCGAAACGAGCACGGCGATCGTGGTCTCGACGCTCGCCTTCGTCGTCACGGCGCCGCTTTGGCTGGCAATTTTGCACGTGACCGGTTGAACACTCAGCGCCGGATCCGGTGCTTTTGCGCGCCGGCTTTGGCGATACTCCGGCTGTTACGGCGACGGGGCCTGTCGCAATGTCTCTGGACCGCTGGTGGAATCCGCTGTCGCGCTGGCGCCGGGCCGATGCCCGGGCGACGGCGCCTGCGTCGCTGTCGCCTGAGCCGGCGCGCCCTGCTTCGGCCGCGGTCGCCTTTGCGCCACTGTCGGCCGCGCCTGCAGCCGCGACGCCCTCCGCCAGCGCCGATCCGGGACTGCCGACAGGAGCCGATGACGCCGGCGTCGCGGAGACGGTCGCGGAGGAGCCGCTCGCGACGCGAAACCTGCGCTTCTTCTGCTGGCTGATCGGCAGCCCGGCCAATGCCGGTGCGCGGCCGGCGTCCGGGGCGCTGATCGGCGAGATGCTCGGCCGCGTCGACGAGATCATCGCCTCCGAGACTTTGCGCGCAGGCCTGCTGCCGCGCGCACCGCATGTCGTGCCGCAGTTGATGAAGACGCTGCGCGACGAAGGCTACTCGTCGGCCGACGTCGCCAGCCGCATCTCGCGCGACGTCGTCCTCACCGCCGAAGTCGTTCGCAGCGCGACCAGCGTTCTGCAGCGCGGCGACGACGGCGAAGAGATCGACCTCGCTCGCGCCGTCCAGGTGATCGGCACGCAGGGGCTGCGCCGCGCGATCGCCAACGTCGTGCTGCGGCCGATCTTCGATGCCAAGGGCAGTTCGCTGTCGGCGCGCGCGGCGACCCAGATCTGGAAGGACGCCGACCGCAAGGCCCGCTTGTGCGCCGCGTTCGCCGGCCAGGCCGGCCTCGATCCGTTCGACGGCTACCTCGCCGGCCTGCTCCACAACTCGGGCTGGACCGCGGTGCTGCGCGCGATCGACAACCTCGAGGACCTCGCGATCGGTGCCGCCGAGGTGTCGCACCCTGAGGTCGTGCCGCAGGTGATCCGCCGCCGCGACGCGCTGTTTGGCGCGCTCGTCGGCCCGTGGAAGCTCGGTGCGCTGATGGACGAGATCGCCGAGGAGGTCGGCAGCGTCGGTCTCGAGAACGTGCGCTCGCCGCTCGGCATCGCGCTGCGCGACGCCGACCGGCTCGCGGCATTGCGCGCGCTCGCGCCGGCCGGCCAGCGTGGTGCAAGCGTCGTGCCGCGCTGGTCGCAGCTCGGCAAGTCGGTGCAGGACTGCTACTTGGGGCTTGGCGCCTGAGACGCGCGGCCGCGGCCGCGGCCGACCTATCATCTCGGTCCCGCCGCGCGCGACCCGTGGCCGATGCGCTGCTCTCTTCTTCCTGATCGGAACACCATGGCCCTTTGCACCGT
>DASXIP010000683.1:0-1765 GCA_036497875.1 Caldimonas sp. | reverse complement strand
CTCACCAAGTGCTGGCCGCTATTGAAGGCGCCACCGATGCCGGTTCGCATGCGGCTGCGGCTCGGCAAGCGGTTCGCCGCCGATCCCGACCATCGCGCGCAGCTGCAGCGGATCGAGCGCTACTTCGCCGAGGAACTCGGCACGTGACGGCGCCGGCGATGTCGGCGACGCACGTCGTCGTCATCCCGAGCTACGACACCGGGCTCGTCGTCTACGACACCGTTCGCGCCGCTCGCGCCGCGTGGGCTCCGGTCTGGGTCGTCGTCGACGGCAGCCGCGACGGCACTGCCGAGGGACTGCTCGCGATGGCCGCGGTCGATCCGGGCCTGAGAGTCGATGTCCTCGCCCGCAACAGCGGCAAGGGCGCGGCCGTCCTGCACGCGCTCGAGGCGGCGCGCGGCGCCGGCTTCACGCACGCGCTGACGATGGACGCCGATGGCCAGCATCCGGCCGCGCTGATCGCGCGGTTCATGGCCGAGTCGGCCGCGGATCCCGGCGCGATGATCCTCGGCCGCCCTGTGTTCGACGCGTCGGCGCCACTGCTGCGCGTCCGCGGCCGGCGCATCTCGAATGCCTGGACGAACCTCGAGACGCTCGGCGCCGGCATCGCCGATTCGCTGTGTGGCTTTCGTGTCTATCCGATCGCGCCGCTCGTCGATGTCATGCGAGGGCAGGCGTGGATGCGCAGGTTCGACTTCGACACCGAAGCGGTCGTCCGCCTTGCCTGGCGCGGCGTCCGCCCGATCAACGTCGATGCGCCGGTTCGGTATCTGCGGCCCGAAGACGGCGGCGTCTCGCATTTCCGCTACGGGCGCGACAACGCCTTGCTGACCTGGATGCATCTTCGCCTCCTGGTCGGCTTCGCCGTGCGATTGCCGGTCCTCGTCGCGCACCGTCTTGCCGGCCGGCCGCCGTTCGCTCGCCCGTGACTCCGGCGCGACGCTTTACAGCGCAGGAAGCCCCTGCGCTTGTCGTCGCGAGCGGCGTCGGCGATCATGCGCGATGCGGCCGATCGCCCGCGTCCACAGGAGTCTTCATGTTTCGCATTCCGGTTTTCGCGGTCGCGCTCGCCGCAACCATGGCGTCATCGCTCGCGCTCGCGCAGGCCAGCTCGCCTTCTCGTGCCGAGGTCAAGGCCGAAACCCGCGCTGCCAACAAGGCCGGCGAGTTGACGCCCGCTGGCGAAGGGCCGACCCAGCAAGCACCCGGCAAAGCCTCGACCACGACGCGCGCCGATCGCAAGGCGGCGACCCTGGAGGCACGCAAGGAGGGCAAGCTCCAGCCCGCCGGCTCGACGCAGCAGCTCGACACCGCCATGGCCAAGCAGAAGAGCACGAAGACGCGTGCCGAGCGCAAGGCCGAGACGATGGAAGCGCGCAAGAAGGGCGAGCTGATTCCCGCTGGCGAGGGCGCCGGTGGTGGGGCACCCCCGAAGTAGCAATCGTGGCGTGCCGCACCCCCCGGTCGCGGCAGCTCAGACCATCGCGCCGTTGATCGAGACGATCTGGCCGCTGATGTAGGCGGCCTCGTCCGACGCGAGAAACGCAACCAGCGCAGCGACCTCGGCCGCGGTTCCGGCGCGCTTCATCGGCACCAGCCGTTCGATCGTCGCGCGGTCGAACGTTCCTTCGGCCATCCCGCCATCGACGATGCCGGGGGCGACGGCGTTGACGGTGATGCCGCGGCTCGCCAGCTCGAGCGCGAGCGCCTTGGTCGCGCTGTTGAGGGCACCCTTGGCCGCCGCGTAGTTCACCTGGCCGCGGTT
>DASXIP010000682.1:0-2085 GCA_036497875.1 Caldimonas sp. | reverse complement strand
GAGGTCGGCCATCGGCACGTTCATCGACTTCAGCGTCGACAGCGTCATCCGCTGCACTTCGAGCGCCTGGATCGTCGCCGCCAGCATGCGCGCGTTTTGCTCGAGCCAGTACTGGACCGTGCGCAGCTCGCTGATGCGTTTCTCTAGCTCTGCCGGGTCGAGCGTCGGCGCGACCCATTGGCCGATGCCGGGCAGCGCGCTGCCGGCATTCTTGACGAGGTTCTGCAGGAAGTCGAAGCCGGGAACGAATTTGCCGAAGCCGGAAGTGTCGCTCATCATGTCTCCTCGCGGATGGCGGTTGCCGGCCGATTGTCGCCCCAGCGGGCATGGATGCCGTGCGGTCAGCGACCGAAGCGCACGGCCTCGACCGTGTAGCCACGCTGTCGCAGCAGCGCCGGCAGACCGTTCGCGCCGATCATGTGCAGGCTGCCGGTGGCGGCGAACACCGACGTGCCGCCGCGGTGCAGCTTGTCGATCGCCGCGGCGAGCACGGGGTTGCGGTCGTCGAGGAGGCGCTTCATCGCCTCGCGGTCGGCGGCGCTGTGCATGCAGTCGCACCAGCGTTCGTAGGCCTCGAGCTCGGCGAGGTCGCTGTCGCTCCAGACCCGGGCGAGGTGGCGCAGGAGCGGTCGCGACCGGCCCGATTCGAGCTCGTCGAGGCCGCTGTCGACGAACTCGATCGTCGCCTCCGTCGACGGCATGATCAGCGCCGCGATCTGCGCTTCCGGAGTCTCGAGCGAGACCGTCTCGTGGCCGAGCACGCGCGCGGTCAGCGCGAGGACGAGGTCGATCGCATACGACGGATCGAGGCCATCGCGCCGCGCCGCATTCGCTGCCAGCATCGCGACTTGGAACTCGGGCGCGAGGCCGCGCCAGGCCGCAGGATCCATGCACTCGGCCACCAGCCGTTGCTCGAGCCGCGCAGCGAGCGGCGCCGGCAGCGGCGCCGCGGCGCGCGCGCGTAGCGCGCCGGCGAGTCGCGCCTGGACGTCGGGATCGAGCAGGTCGAGCTCGAGGGCGAGGGTCTCGCTGGCGGCCAGCGCGGCGCGCGTGCGCGGCCCCGGAAACATCCACTCTGCCCGCGCGGCGTGGATCGTGCCGTAGAGGTACGAGGTGCGGCCGTCGCGATCGATTCGCCAGAGAAAGCCGTGATCGTCGACGCTGCGCAATCCGGCCTGCAGCCGTTCGGCGTCGAGCGGCGCCGGCTCCGCGGGGCAGTCTCTTGCCGCCGCCGCCTGCGCGAGTGCGGGCAGCGGCGAGCAGACGGCGAGCGCGAGCAGCCAGCCGGCGAAGCGCCGGGCGAGGTTCATGGTGCCGGCCTTTCCGCCGGCCGGCCGCCGAGGTCGACCTGCAACACGCCGTCGCGCTGCTGCCAGTGCAAGCGGCCGAGGACGTCCATGCCGAGCAAGGGTCTGTCGAGATTGGGCAGCGCGACCATGCGCAGCCGCTCGGCGCGGACGCCGCCGTCGAGCTCGAGGTCGCCGCGGACGACGCGGCCGGTCACCGAGCCGCCCGCGGTGCTCGATCGGACCGTCCCTTCGGCGACCAGGCGGAGCCGATCAGCGAGCGCGGTCGGAATCGCGACGCCGCTGGCGCCGGTATCGACGAGGAAATCGACGGCGACGCCGTTCAGCCGCCCCGGCCAGTGGTAGTGGCCGTCGTCGCCGCGACGGATCTCGACGATGCCGTCGCTGCTCGTGAAGGCCGTCTTCAGCGCTTCGTGCTCGCGCCACTGCCAGCCGAGAAACACCGTCGCGCCGAGCACCAGCCAGACGGTCGCGAACTTCAGCGGCTGCGGCAGCTCGGCGGTCATCGGCGGCGCGCCAGCGGCGCGACCTTCTGCTCGATCGCGCCGAAGATCGACGCGCCCGCGGCGTCCTTCATCTCGATCCTGATCGTGTCGCCAAAGCGCATGAACGGCGTCTTCGGCGCGCCGTCCTCGATCGTCTCGATGGCGCGCTTCTCGGCGATGCACGAATAGCCGCGCGACCAATCCTTGTTGCTCACCGTGCCGCTGCCGACGATCGAGCCGGCGCGGGCGTTCCTGGTCTTGCACAGATGAGCGATCAGCCGGCCGAAGTGGAA
>DASXIP010000681.1:0-3606 GCA_036497875.1 Caldimonas sp. | reverse complement strand
GTTGAGGAGGTCGAGGATGTGGAGGTCGAACAGTTGCGCGCCGGTCCAGCCGAGCAGTCTGGCCTGCACATCCGTGATCGACTCTTCCAAGGCCGAGCG
The DNA here is from genome assembly GCA_036497875.1 of Caldimonas sp. Classification (GTDB taxonomy): domain Bacteria; phylum Pseudomonadota; class Gammaproteobacteria; order Burkholderiales; family Burkholderiaceae_C; genus Schlegelella_A. The sequence continues at coordinate 3,507 of DASXIP010000681.1, read as the reverse complement.
GCTACAGGCGATCCAGAAATAGCCGGTCGCTGGCAGCGCTTCGGGGAGCGTCTGGAGCTCGGCGAACTGGTCGCCGAAGATGTGAAATGCGCGCAGCGGCTGCGGCATTTGCGCGCCCAGGTCTATGCGTTGCGGCCGAGCAGGCGCGCCGCCGCGAGCGCGAAGTAGGTGAGGACGCCGTCGGCACCGGCGCGCTTGAACGCGCCGAGCACTTCCATCATCGTCGCGTCGTGGTCGAGCCAGCCGCGCTCGGCGGCCGCCTTCAGCATCGCGTACTCGCCGCTCACCTGGTAGGCGAAGGTCGGGACGCGGAACTCGTCCTTGACGCGACGGACGATGTCGAGGTACGGCAGCCCGGGCTTGACCATCACCATGTCGGCGCCTTCGGCGATGTCGAGCGCGACCTCGCGGAGGGCCTCGTCGCTGTTGCCCGGGTCCATCTGGTAGACCTTCTTGTTGCTCTTGCCGAGATTGGCCGCCGAGCCGACGGCGTCGCGGAACGGCCCGTAGAACGCGCTCGCGTACTTGGCGCTATACGCCATGATCCGGGTGTGGATGTGGCCGGCTTCCTCGAGGCCGGTGCGGATCGCGCCGATCCGGCCGTCCATCATGTCGCTCGGCGCGACGAGGTCGACACCGGCCTCGGCCTGCACCAGCGCCTGGCGCACCAGCACCGCGACGGTCTCGTCGTTGACGATATAGCCGGTGCTGTCGAGCAGGCCGTCCTGACCGTGGGTGGTGAACGGGTCGAGCGCGACGTCGGTCATGATGCCGAGCCCGGGGAAGCGCTTCTTCAACTCGCGGACAACGCGCGGCACGAGGCCCTTGTCGTTCAGCGCCTCTCGGCCGTCCTCGCTCTTCAGCGACTGCTCGAGGACCGGGAACAGCGCCATCACCGGGATGCCGAGACGGACGCATTCCTCGGCGACTGGATAGAGGCGATCCAGCGTCACGCGCTGTACGCCCGGCATCGACTGAACGTCCTGCGCGACGTTCTGGCCGTCGAGGACGAACACCGGCAGGATGAGATCGCTCGGCTGGACGCGCGACTCGCGAACGAGATCGCGGCTCCAGGCTTCGCGGCGCAGGCGCCGCGGGCGGCTCGCGGGGAAGGGCGGCGGCGTCAGCACGGCGCGATTCTAGGGGGCGCTCCAGCGTAGGCCGGAGAACGCCTGCACGGACCATGTGTCAGGCTCGACCTCCGCCGATAATCGCGTCGATGGGATATCTCTGGGTCAAGGCGTTTCACATCGTCTTCGTCAGCAGCTGGTTCGCCGGCCTTTTCTACCTGCCGCGGCTGTTCGTCAATCTCGCCACCGTCCCCGCCGACAGCCACGCCGAGCGCGAGCGGTTGCTCGTGATGGCGAGGAAGCTCTATCGCTTCTCGGGCCTGCTGATGGTCGTTGCGATCGCGCTCGGGCTCGTCCTCTGGCTCGGCTACGGCGTCGGCAAGGGGCCGCACAACTATTGGCTGCACGCGAAGATCGCGCTCGTGCTGGTCGCGATCGGCTACCACCACGCCTGCCGCTCGCTGCTGCGCAGGTTCGAGGAGTTCGCCAACACGCGCAGCGAGCGATGGTTCCGGGTTTTCAACGAGACCGCGATCCTGCTGTTCACGGCGATCGTGGTGCTCGTCGTCGTCAAGCCGTTCTGAGGCGCCGCGCGGCCGGCCGCAGACGATGCCGCGCCACCGCAGCTCCGCGGTTCCGCTGACCTGGCTGTACGGCGCGCTGATCGTCTATGCGAGTCTGTATCCCTTCGTCGGCTGGCGCGTTCCCCCAGTCGGTCCGCTCGACTTCCTGCTCCTCGGCTGGCCGCGCTACTGGACCTGGTTCGACATCGTCTCGAACCTGCTCGGCTACCTGCCGCTCGGCTTCCTCATCTTCGTCGCCCTGGTCCGCAGCGGCCACCGTTCCCGCGCCGCCGCGGCGACGGCGTGCCTCGTCGGTGGCCTGCTCTCGCTGACGATGGAGGTGCTGCAGAACTATCTGCCGCACCGCGTTTCGTCGAACGTCGACCTCGCCCTCAACACCCTCGGCACCGTGCTCGGTGTCGCGATCGGTACCGCGCTCAACTGGCGCGGCGGCATCGCGCGCTGGCAGCGGCTGCGCGAACGCTGGTTCGTCGACCGCAGCGCCGGCGGCCTGGCGCTGCTCATCCTCTGGCCGATCGGCCTGCTCTTTCCCACCGCGGTGCCGTTCGGCCTCGGCCATGTCCTCGGCCGCATCCAGTCGGTCGCGTACGAGATGCTGCACGACACGTCGTTGGCAGCGTGGACCGAAGGCTGGGCAGTCGCCGCGACGCCGCCGGGCACGCGCGTCGAGGCGGCGGTGCACGCGCTCGCACCCGGCGCCGAGCTCGCGATCGTCGTCTTCGGCTTGCTCGCGCCGTGCCTGGTCGCCTTCTCGATCGCGATTCCGGGTTGGCGCCGGATCGTCCTCGTCTTCGGCGCGGTGCTCGTCGGCACCGCGACGACGACGCTCTCGACGGCGCTCAACTTCGGCCCGAGCCACGCCTTGTCGTGGACCTCGCCGAAGGCGCTCGAGGCGCTCGGCGTCGGCACCGGCGCGGCGCTCTTGCTGAGCCTGGTGCCGCGGCGCGTCGCCGCTGGGTTCGGCCTGATCGCGCTGACGGCGCTCGTCATGCTGGTGGCGCAGGCGCCGGCCGATCCGTACTTCGCGGAGAGCCTGCAAGGCTGGGAACAGGGCCGCTTCATCCGTTTCCACGGCGCCGCCCAGTGGGTCGGCTGGATCTGGCCGTTCGCTGGCCTCAGCTACTTGCTGGCGCGGCTCGCGGCGCGCGAGCCGGCGACCTGAGCCCGCTTCGTCTTCGCTCGCGTGCGCGGCGCCGCAGCCGCATCGCGCAGCGCGGCGTCGATCAGCGCGTCGGCCATCCACAACGCGATCCGCTCGACCTCGCGGTCGGGCAGGCCCCAGATGTCCTTCAGCACCATGTAAGGCTCGATGCCGTAGACGACCGAAAGCGCGCGGTGCAGCCGATCGTGCACCGCGGCCGGCAAGGTCGCCGCGAGCGGCGCCAGCGCGTGCTCGAGGATGCGCACGCGATGGCCGCGCCGGTACGGTTCCTCCTCGAGCAGGCCGGCGCGCTCGAGCGCCCACTGCTCGAGCGCGAGCTGCGCGGCGGCGCGCATCTGCGGCTGGAATTCCTGGAAGCGCGGGAAGGTCTGCGCGAACAGCTCATGCACGCGCGCACGCCCGTCGACCTCTTTCGACGCGAACGCGCGCACCGGCCCGAGCGACGCATCGACGACCGCGGTGACGAGGGCGCCCCGGCTCGGGAAGTAGCGGTAGGTCGTCGCCCGCGAGACCTTCGAGCGCATCGCCACCTCGGCGAGCGAAGGCACGTGGCCATCCTGGCGGATCAGCGCCATTGCCGTGTCGAGCAGCAGGCGGAAGGTCGCTGCCTTGACGCCGCGTTCGGGCGGCAGGGGCGATTCGGTGAGCTTATGCTTGAGGCGCACCATGCGGGTTTGTCCGGAGCAGCGAG
>DASXIP010000680.1:0-1765 GCA_036497875.1 Caldimonas sp. | reverse complement strand
CCTCGGCGTCGTCGAACGCAGCGACGAGCGCGGGCCAGACGCGCAAGCGCAGCCGATTGCGCGCGAAGCGCTCGTCGGCGTTGCTGTCGTCGTCGACCCAGCGCAGCCGGTGCTGCCGTGCATACGCCTCGATCGCCTCGCGCGGCTGACCGAGCCAGGGGCGCGCCCATGTGATTCCATCACGCCGCGCGAGCGTGGGCATCGCCGCAAGTGCCGCAGCGCCACCACCCCGCAGCGCCTGGAGGAGGAAGGTCTCGGCCTGGTCGCGTCGGTGGTGCGCGAGGAGGACGAGATCGACCGACTGCTCAATCGCCATCTCGCGCAGCGCCCGATAGCGGCCGCCACGCGCCCAAGCCTCGACGCTTTCGCCGGGGCGCGGGCGACCGTCGAGGCGGCGGCAGGCAAAGACGATCGGCAGGCCGCCGCGTGCCCAGCGCCGGCACGTCGCCTTGCAGTGCGAAAGCCACGCGTCGGCGCGTTCGCTCAGGCCATGGTGAACGTGCAACGCGAGCACCGAGACGCCGAGCAACGCCGCCTCGCGCGCGGCCGCGTGGAGAAGCGCGGTGGAGTCTCGACCGCCGCTGTAGGCGACGGCGAACGTACGCGCGCCTCGCTGCGCGGCGCCGGCGTCAGCGCGCCGTGGTGTCGCTGAAACGACCGTAGGACTGCAGCCGCTCGTAGCGACGCTGCATCAGATCGCGCAGCGGCAGGTCGCTGACCTGGCGCAGCGCGTCGTTCAGGGCGCGCTTGAGGAACGCCGCCATCTGCTTCGAATCGCGGTGCGCGCCGCCGACCGGCTCGTTGACGATCTTGTCGACGAGGCCGAGCGCCTTCAGCCGGTGCGCGGTGATGCCGAGCTGCTCGGCGGCCTCGGGAGCGCGCTCGGCAGTCTTCCACAGGATCGAGGCACAGCCTTCGGGCGAGATCACGGAGTAGATCGAGTACTGCAGCATCAGCAACTGGTCGCCGACGCTGATCGCCAGCGCGCCTCCCGAGCCGCCTTCGCCGATGATGGTGACGATGATCGGGACCTCGAGTCGCGCCATCTCGTAGATGTTGCGACCGATCGCCTCCGACTGGCCGCGCTCCTCGGCGCCAATCCCCGGATACGCGCCCGGAGTGTCGACGAAGGAGAACACCGGCAGGCCGAACTTCTCCGCCACCTTCATCAGGCGCAGCGCCTTGCGGTAGCCCTCGGGCCGCGACATGCCGAAGTTGCGTGCCGCGCGCTCCTTGGTGTCGCGACCCTTCTGGTGGCCGAAGACAACGCACGGCCGGCCATTGAAGCGTGCCAGCCCGCCGACGATCGACTGGTCGTCGGCGAACGCGCGATCGCCGTGCAGCTCCTGAAAATCGGTGAACACCTCGCCGACGTAGTCGAGCGTGTACGGGCGCTGCGGGTGGCGCGCGATCTGCGTCACCTGCCACGGCGACAGGCCGGAATAGATGTCTTTGGTGAGGAGCAGGCTCTTCTTGCTGAGCCGGTCGATCTCCTCCGAGATATCGACCGCCGACTCGTTCTGCACGTAGCGCAGCTCCTCGATCTTCGCTTCCAGCTCGGCGACGGGCTGCTCGAATTCGAGAAAGTGTCTCTTGTTCATGTCAGTAGCTGACCGGCATCGGATCGAGGCTGCGCCAAATGTACCAAGTGGCGACCGAGCGGTACGGCGCCCAGGCGTCGCCGACTTCGCGCGCCTCGGCACGCGACACCGGCTCGCCGCTGAAGTAGTTGACGCTGATGCCCTTGATGAGGCCGATGTCGTCG
>DASXIP010000679.1:0-6231 GCA_036497875.1 Caldimonas sp. | reverse complement strand
CGATCAGGATCCTCGCCGACCGGCGTCATCTCTGGGCGTTCGTCGCCGGCTGCGTCGCCGTCACCGCCGGAGTCGTCCTCCACGTCCCGATGTACTGGATGGGCCGCGAGATGGGCTTTCGTCTCGCCGACATGGCGATGGACACCGCCATGCTGTGGGGAATGGCGCTGATCGTCGCCGGCATCGGCGTCGCCGGCTATGGCCTGCTGCCACGAACGCTCGGCGCGCACCACGCGGCGAGCGAGCCCGATGTCGTCGTCAGCGCGCCCGAGGACGCGCCGCTCGGCGCTGCCCACTGGCGGCTGATGCTCGTCCTCACGATCGCGCTCGTCATCGACGTCATGAAGCCGGCCAGCCTCGGCTTCGTCGTCCCGGGAATGCGCAGTGAGTATTCGGTTTCGGCGGCGACGGTTGCGTGGCTGCCGTTCGCTGCGCTTTGCGGCACCGTCGTCGGCTCGGTGCTCTGGGGTTGGCTCGCCGACGTCTACGGCCGGCGGGCGTCGATCCTGCTCTCGGCGGTGATGTTCGTCGGCACCTCGATCTGCGGCGCGATGCCGTCGTTCTGGTGGAACGTCGGCATGTGCTTCCTGATGGGCGCTGCTGCCGGCGGCATGCTGCCCGTCACCTATGCCCTGCTTGCCGAGACAATGCCGAAGGTGCAGCGCGGCTGGGCGCTCGTCCTCGTCGGCGGCCTCGGCGCTGCCGGCGGCTATCTCGCGGCGAGCGCGTTCTCGGCGTCGCTGGTGCCGCAGTTCAGCTGGCGCATCCTCTGGTTCCTCAACTTGCCGACCGGCCTGGCGCTGATCTTCCTCAACATCTTCATCCCCGAGTCGCCGAAGTTCCTGCTCGCGCTCGGCCGCGTGCGCGAGGCGCACGTCGTCCTGCGCCGCTTCGGCTGCATCGTTCGCGAAGGCACAGCAGCGCTCGCGCCGGCGCGCGTCGATGCCGCCGGCGTCGAGGCGCGCGTCGCGCTGCCGCGCGCCTATGTTGCGCAGACGATCGCGCTCAGCTTCGTCGCCCTCGCCTGGGGCCTGACCAACTTCGGCCTCCTGCTCTGGATGCCGGCGCACCTCGTCGCCAAGGGCTACAGCATGGGCGTCTCGAGCGGCCTGCTCGCGGCGTCCGCGCTGATTGCAGTGCCGACGGTGTTCGTCGCTGCCTGGCTCTACAGCCGCTGGAGCAGCAAGGGTTCGCTCGTCGGTGCGATCGCGCTCTGCGCCGCCGGGCTGCTCGGCCTCGTCCACCTCGAGCTTTCGTCGGCGCAAGGCGCGAGCCCGGTGCTCGTCATCGCGCTGCTCGTCGTCGGCGTCAACGGCATCATCGCGATGCTGCTGCCGTACGCCGCCGAGAGCTATCCGCTGCAGGTCCGCGGCCGCGCCACCGGCTGGGTTGCGGCGTGCACGAAGGCAGGCGGCCTCGCGGCACAGCTGCTCGGCCTGCTCGGGCTCGTTCCCGGGCTCGCCTGGGCTGCAGCGCTCGCGCTGGCGCCGGTCCTGGTCTCGCTCGTTCTCGTCATCCGCTATTGCGGTGAGACGCGCGGCAGCGACTTGCGTGATCTCGAGCGCCGGCCGGGCTGAACCAGCGACGATGCGAGCGCGCGTCAACAGCCTCCTCCTACGAACCCTGTTCGCTGGTCTTGCGTTCATCTCCTCTCAAGCCATGGCCATCGACATCAACGCGCTCTGGAACTACGCCAAGCCCGAGCTCAGCGAGCAGCGCTTCGTTGCCGCGATGGCCGGCGCCAGCGACGACGACCGCCTCGTCCTCAAGACCCAGATCGCAAGAACCCATGGCTTGCGCGGCGACTTCGACGCCGCGCGCCGGATCCTCGCCGAGCTGTCGGAGGCGCAGGCGACGGCATCCGCCGAAGTCCGGGTCCGCTACTTTCTCGAGCTCGGCCGCACCTACGCGTCGCCAGTCCATCCGGAGGCGACGCAGACGCCCGAGAACCTGGAGGCGGCGCGCAGCCACTACATGCGCGCGTTCGAGCTGGCGGAGGCAGCGCAGCTCGACGCCCTTGCGATCGATGCCCTGCACATGATGGTGGTCGTCGACACGACGCCGGAGCAGCAGCTCGAGTGGAACCTGCGGGCGCTGGCCTACATGGAACGGTCGCCGCAGGCGGATGCGAAGAAGTGGGAAGGATCGCTGCGCAACAACGTCGGCTACGCGAAGCGTTTGCAGGGCGACTTCGACGGCGCGCTGGAGCAGTTCCGCCTGTCGCGGCTCGCCTACGAACGGACCGGCAACATCCGCAGCGTCCGCATCGCCGACTGGATGATCGCCCGGACGTACCGCGCGATGAACCGGCTCGACGAGGCGGTCGCGCTGCAGCTCGCGCTGGAGCGCGACTGGGATCGGGACGGCGAGCCCGATCCCTACGTCTACGAGGAGCTCGCACTGCTTTTTCGCGAGCTCGGCGACGAGCCGCGCGCCGCTCGCTACGACGCGTTGCTGCGGGCGACTAGAAAGTAGCGGAGGCGCTCCCCGCCGCGGTCGCGACGATGCGCGCGCAGTGCGCGAACGCCGCCTCAATAAGCTTGGTGTTCGCTTCCGGCGTCCGGAACCCGGAGTGCGCCGAGAGGGTGACGTTGGACAGCGTCTGGAGAACGTGCCCCGGCGGCAGCGGTTCGACGGCGAACACGTCGAGCCCGGCGTGGCCGATCTGCCGCGAGCGCAGCGCAGCGACGAGCGCGTCTTCGTCGACGAGCGCGCCGCGCGCGGTGTTGACGAGCAGGGCGCCGCGCTTCATCGCGGCGATCCGCCGGGCCGAGAGGAAGCCGCGCGTCTCGTCGTCGAGCAGCAGGTGCAGCGACACCGCGTCGGCCTCGGCGAGCAGGCGATCGATCGCCACGAACTCGACGCCGGGGGCAGTCTTGCTCGTCCGGTTCCAGGCGACGACACGCATGCCGATGCCGGTCGCGATCCGCGCCACCTCGGCGGCGATGCCGCCATAGCCGATCAGGCCGAGCGTCTTGCCTGCGAGCTGGCTGCCTTCGGTACGCAGCCACTGCCCTTCGCGCATCGCCCGATCCATCGCCGCGAAGCCGCGCGCCGCCGCGAACAGCAGACCGATCGCGCACTCGGCGACGGCGGTGTCGCCGTAGCCCTTGATGATGTGGACGGCGATGCCGATCGCGGCGAGCGCCTCCGGATCCATGTAGCTGCGCGCGCCGGTGCCGAGGAAGACGACGTCGCGAAGGCCCGTGCAGCGGCGGGCGACCGCGATCGGTAGCGCGGTGTGGTCGATGACGGCGATCGGTGCGCCGGCGAGCAGCGCGGGCAGCTCGTCGGGGCGGACGCCGGCGTGGCCGTACGCGACCGCGAGCGCCGGCGTCGCGATCGGGCCGAGGCGCTCGGCGATCGCGCGCAGGGCGGGATTGGCGTCGACGAAGACGGCGCGCACGCGATCGCCCGGTCAGCCGAGCGCTGCCATCGGCTGGCCCACGCGCACCGCGCCGCCGGGCTGCCACGTCGGCGCGAAGCGCAGCGCGCGATCGGGAAAGAGGAGAACGACGGTCGAGCCGAGCATGAAGCGGCCCATCTCGTCGCCATTCTTCAGCGTCACCGCGCGCTCGGGGTAGTGCCACTCGCGCACCCGGCGCACGCGCGGCGGGTTGACGGCGCCGTGCCAGACCGTCGCCATGCTGCCGACGATGGTCGCGCCGACGAGCGTGAGGACGAAGACGCCGACCGCGTCCGACTCGAACACGCAGACGACGCGCTCGTTGCGCGCGAAGAGGCCGGGGACGCCGCGCGCCGTCGTCGGATTGACCGAGAACAGCGACCCGGGGACGTGGATCATCCGCGTCAGCGTGCCGTCGCACGGCATGTGGATGCGGTGGTAGTCCTTCGGGCTGAGGTAAAGCGTCGCGAAGCTGCCGTCGTGGAAGCGCTCGGCGAGCGCGTGGTCGCCGCCGACCAGCGCCGCCGTCGAGTAGCGATGCCCCTTGGCCTGCAGGATCTGGTCGTGCTCGATGCGGCCGAACTGGCTGATCGTGCCGTCGACCGGGCAGACGAGGTCGGCGTCGGCGATCGGCCTCGCGCCGGGCTTGAGCGCTCGGGTGAAGAAGTCGTTGAAGCTCGCGTACGCCGCGGCGTCGCTCTCGGCCGCCTCGCCGAGATCGACGCCGTACTTGCGGACGAACCAGCGCACCAGCCGCGTCGTCGTCGCGCCGCGCTCGCGCGACGCCACGCGCCCGGCGAACGCCGTCAGCCCTCGCTTCGGCAGCACGTACTGGGGCAGGACCTTGCGACGATCGGACACGTGCTGAACGGACACCGGGAGGAGGCGCGAATTCTATCGATGCCGTTTCATCGGGCCGCCGTGCGCCCGGCGCGCACCTGCGTATTCTTCGCCGATGCCGATCGACTTCGCTGCTCCCTCGCTCGCCGTCGCGCGCGCGCTGATCGGCGCCAGCGTCTTCGTCGATGGCGTCGGCGGCACGATCGTCGAGACCGAGGCCTACGACGAGGACGATCCGGCGTCGCACACCTACGCCGGCCACACGGCGCGCAACGCCGTGATGTTCGGGCCGCCCGGGCGCGCCTACGTGTATCGCTCGTACGGTATCCACTGGTGCCTGAACTTCGTCTGCATGCCGCGGGGCCACGGCGCCGGCGTCCTGCTGCGCGCGCTCGAGCCGACCGCCGGCATCGAGCGCATGCGGGCGCGCCGCGGCGTCGACGACGAGCGGCTGCTCTGCTCGGGGCCCGGCCGACTGTGCCAGGCGCTCGGCGTCACCCACGCGCAGAACGGCCTGCGCCTCGACCGCAAGCCGTTTCGCGTCGTTGCCCGCGGCGACGCCCCTGTCGTCGTCCACGCCGGCGTGCGCATCGGCATCAGCAAGTCGCGCGAGCTGCCGTGGCGCTTCGTCCTCGCCGGCTCGCCCTGCCTCAGCAGGCCGATCGCGACGAGCTCCGCCAGGGCGACGAGGCGAGGGCGTTGACTGCCGCCTTGACGCTCGCGCGGATGCGCCGTCGCGGGTCAAGCAGTCGGCCGTCCCTCGCGTCGAAGCGTTGCCCGGGTCGGCCCGAGTGACTCCGCGGTGACGCCGAACGCGGCGATCCGCACCGGTACCGGCTCGCCGCGGACGAGCGCGGCGCACGCCTCGCCCATCGCTGCCGCGGTCTGGATGCCGTAGCCGCCCTGCGCGGCGAGCCAGAAGAATCCGGGCGCCTCGGCAGCGAAGCCGCCGACGAGATCGCCATCAGCGACGAACGAGCGCAACCCGGCCCAGGTCCGTCGCGGTCGCACCGAAAGCGTCGTCGCCGCCTCGATGCGATCGATCGCGAGCGCGATGTCGAGCTCTTCGGGTTGCACGTCCTGCGGCGCGACCGGATCGGCGTTCGCCGGCGAGCCGAGCAACAGGCCCGCGTCGGGCTTGACGTACCAGCCGTCGCCGACGCTGCCGAACATCGGCCAGTGCGTGGCGTGGAGGCCTTCCGGTGGCGCGAAGGCGAGGATGCTGCGCCGCTTGGCGACGAGGCCGATCGGCGCGACGCCGGCGAGCGCGGCGACGCGGTCGCACCAGGCACCGGCGGCGTCGACGATCACCGGCGCCTGGTAGCGAACGCCGCCGGCGTCGACGTGCCAGACACCGCCGCGGTCGCCGCGCGCGATCGCCGCCACGTCAGCGTCGCAGACGATGCCGCCGCCGGCGCGACGAATGCTGCGCAGGAACCCCTGATGCAGCCGGTGGACGTCGATGTCGGCGGCGTCGGGCTCGAAGACTGCGCCGAGGACCGTGCCCTCGCGCAGCACCGGGACGAGCTCGCGCGCCGCGCCGGCGTCGAGCAGCGCGCCGCGCGGGCTCGTCGTTCGCAGCACGTCCCAAGCGTCGGCGAGATCGGCATCCTGACCGGGCGCGGCAATTAGGAGCGCGCCGCGCGGCGCGAGGATCGGCCCTTCGACGAAGCCGGCCGGCGGGGCGTCGAGGAAGGCGCGGCTCGCGAGCGTCAGTGCACGCACCTGCGCGGTCCCGTAGCTCTCGAAGAAGAGCGCGGCCGAGCGGCCGGTCGAGTGGTAGCCAGGCTGGCTTTCGCGCTCGAGCATTACGAGCCGGCGGTGCGGCGCGAGAAAGTGGCCGATCGAAGCGCCGGCGATGCCGGCGCCGACGATCAGCACGTCGGCGGTCTGGACGGACGAGCGCATCGGGAACGGATTGTCGGCTGCGGCGGACGACGTCGCACTGGTGGCCGCGATCTGGTTGAATCGGGCATGGCTCGCTC
>DASXIP010000678.1:0-3481 GCA_036497875.1 Caldimonas sp. | reverse complement strand
GACTTGGTGAGCGCGATCAGCCCCGCCTTCGATGCGCTGTAGTGCGATGCGTTCGGGTTGCCTTCCTTGCCGGCAACCGACGCGACGTTGACGATGCGCCCGTACTGCTGCTCGATCATGTGCGGGACGATCGCGCGGCAGACCAGATACGGTGCGACGAGGTTGACCTCGAGGACGCGTCGCCAGACGTCGGGAGCGAGCTCCCACGTCGTGCCGTTGCCGCCGGTGATGCCGGCGTTGTTGACGGCGATGTCGATCTTGCCGGCCGCAGCGATCGTTCGCGTTGCGGCGGCCGCGACGGCGCTCTCGCTCGTCAGCTCGACCTGCTCCGCGAACACCTTGCCGACGCGGCCGAGCGAAGCTTTGGCGTCGGCGAGCTTGCCGGCGTCGAGGTCCCACAGCGAGACGGCGGCGCCCGAGGCGAGCATGCGCTCGGCGATCGCGTAGCCGATGCCCTGCGCACCGCCGGTGACGACGGCGACACGGCCGGCGAGGTCGATCCGGTTCATGCGTGCTGCCTCCGTGGGTCGAGGCCGGCGAGCGACTGCGCCGCGTCGCCACCCTCGCGGCAGTCGGCGATGTAGCGGCGGATGATGTCGGCAAAGCTCCGCTCGGCCTCGAGACCGAGCCGCCCGGCGCGCTGCGCGGTCGCGCCCTTCGGCCAGTTGGCGACGATGCCGGCGATCTGCTCGTCGCGGACGAAGCGGACGCGCTCGCGCACCTCGGCGCCGGCGACGTCTGCGAGCGCGGCGAGCATCTCGGCGACGGTCGCGTTGAGGGCGGGCAGGTTGAGCGCGAGGCGGCCACCGAGCTGCTCGACGCTCGCCTCGTAGACGGCGATCAGGCCCTCGACCGTGCGCGCCGCCGACGTCAGCGGATGCGAGACCTCGGGCGAGACCGGGCAGATCGCCTCGACGCCGGCGAGAGGCTCGCGCACGATTCCCGAGAAGAACGACGACGCGGCGCCGTTCGGGCGACCCGGGCGTACGGTCACCGTCATCAATCGCGCCGAGCGGCCGTCGATGTAGCCCTTCCGCGAATAGTCGGCGATCAGGTGCTCGCACATCAGCTTGTGCGTTCCGTACGAGGTCTTGGGCGCGGGCAGCGTGTCGTCGCCGACAAGCGGCGGCAACGGCAGCGACGGGTCGGGGCCGAACACCGCGACCGAGCTCGAGAAGACGAGCCGCGCCGGTTTGCCGCCGCGCCCCTGCGCTTCGCGCAGCGCGTCCAGCAGGGCGCGTGTCGTGTCGAGGTTCGAGCGCAGGCCGAGGTCGAAGTCGGCCTCGCACTCGCCCGACACCGCCGAGGCGAGATGGAAGACGCCGTCGAAGCCTTCGCGGCCGAGCGCTTCGCATTGCCCGGCGAGCGCGCCGACGCGAGTCTCGACGCGCGGGTCGCGCGCCAGCTCGGGGCGCGGCGCGACCTGGTCGGCGAGGACGATGCGGTCGATCGCAGTGCCGCCGAGCCGGCCGCGCGCGAGCAGCGCGGCAGCGAGACGCGAGCCAATGAAGCCGCCTCCGCCGGTGATCAGGATCTTCATGTGCGCGGGCTCCTTGTTGGCGATGATCGTAGCGCGGCCCGGGGTCACGGCCGCCGTGGCTCTACCGGTTTGCCCTCATGGCGCCTCGCCGGCACCTCGCCATACTTTGCCGGCGCGGCCGCATGCCGCACGATGCGACACGTCCATGGCCAGCGTCACGATCCAGGCGGTGAGGAAGAGCTTCGGCGAGACCGCCGTGCTCCACGGCGTCGACATCGACATCGCCGACGGCTCGTTCACCGTTCTGGTCGGCCCCTCGGGGTGCGGCAAGTCGACCCTGTTGCGCATGATCGCCGGCCTCGAGGAGATCACGGGCGGCGAGATCCGCATCGGCGAGCGCAAGGTCAACGACGTGCCGCCGAAAGAGCGCGACATCGCGATGGTGTTCCAGAACTACGCGCTCTATCCGCACATGACGGTCCGGCAGAACCTTGCGTTCTCGCTCATGCTGGCGAAGAAGGACAAGGCGACGATCGAGCAGAAGGTCGGCCGGGCCGCCGAGATCCTCGCCCTCTCGGCGCTGCTCGACCGCTATCCGCGCCAGCTCTCCGGCGGCCAGCGCCAGCGCGTCGCGATGGGGCGCGCGATCGTTCGCGACCCGCAAGTGTTCCTGTTCGACGAGCCGCTCTCGAACCTCGACGCCAAGCTGCGCGTCGCGATGCGGAGCGAGATCAAGGAGCTGCACCAACGACTGCGCACGACCTCGGTCTACGTCACGCACGACCAGATCGAGGCGATGACGATGGGCGATCGCATCGTCGTCATGAAGGACGGCCGGATCGAGCAGGTCGGTTCGCCGCTCGAGCTCTACGACCACCCGGCCAACATCTTCGTCGCCGGCTTCATCGGCTCGCCGGCGATGAATTTCGTGCCGGCGACGCTCAGGGCAAGCGGTGGCGAGCTGCGCCTCGTTCTCGACGACGGCACCCAGATCTCCGCGCCGCGCGGCGCCGGTGGCAGGGACGGCCAGCCGGTCGTCCTCGGCACGCGCCCCGAGCACCTGCAGCTGGCCATCGAGGGCGGCATCGCGTCGCGCGTCGTCGTCCTCGAGCCGACCGGCGCCGACACCCTCGTCGCCTGTCGACATGGCAGCACCGAGATGGCCGCGGTGTTTCGCGAGCGGCACGACTTTGCGCCGGGCACGACGATCCACCTCATGCCCGATCTCGCCCGAGCGCATCTCTTCGATGCGACGAGCGGCGAACGGCTCGCGGCATGACGCGAACCCCGGATTTTCAACGTCGACCACCATACGAAGGACAGGAGACATCGATGAGCGATTCCCCAATCAACCGCCGCAGATTCCTCGAGACATCGGCCGGCGCGGCCGCGGCCTGCGGAATCGGCGCAGGCACTGCGCTGTGGTCGCCGGACGCCGGCGCGCAGACGCTCGCGTTGAAGCCGGAGAAGGGCGCGACGCTGCGCGTTCTGCGCTGGAGCCGCTTCGTCCAGGGCGACATCGATGCCTACATGGTCAACGTCAAGAAGTTCACCGAGAAGACCGGCATCCCGGTGCGGATCGACAACGAGGGCTGGGAAGACGTGCGGCCGAAGGCGGCCGTCGCCGCCAACACCGGCGCCGGGCCCGACATCATCCTGTCGACCAACGACGACGCCAACCTCTATCCGGAGAAACTCCTCGACGTCACCGACCTTGCCGAATATCTCGGCAAGAAGTACGGCGGCTGGTATTCGGCGTGCGAGCAGTTCAACCGGCCCGACGGCAAGCACTGGATCGCGCTGCCTCTCGGCGCCGCCGGATCGATGATGGTCTACCGGGAGAGCATCCTCAAATCAGCTGGATTCGACAGCTTCCCCAAGACGACGGACGACTACCTCAAGATGCTCAAGGCGGTCAAGGACAAGGGTGTTCCCGGCGGCATGGCCCTCGGCAACGCGACCGGCGACGGTCTGTGGTGCAACTGGCTGATGTGGGCTTTC
>DASXIP010000677.1:0-4857 GCA_036497875.1 Caldimonas sp. | reverse complement strand
CGCTCGGCCCGCATCTGGCACTCGAATTCGCGCCGACAGTCGCCTTCGGCAACGAAGACGACGCCGCGCCGAGCGTCGATCCCGCGGCCACGCATGCGGTCGCGCTGTTCGATCTGGGCGCGACTCCCGAGCTCGAGAATCAGGGCCGGTTCCTGCGTGCGCTCGTCGCCGCGGCGCCGGCCGGTGCCGTCGTCGCTGCGGTCGTGGATGCGACAGCGTTCGACCGCCGCTTCACCGCCGTCGGCGAGCGCGTCGCCGAGCGTCGCGACGGCTGGCGAACGTGGGGCGATGCGGTCGGCGCGGCGCCGGTCGTCGTCAAGCTCGAGGATGCCGACGCGGCGGCCGCCGAGGCCGAGCTGCAGGCCGCCTTCGCGCTGCCCGGCGCCCGGGCGGCGCCATGAACGCACTCGACGGCGCGAGCGATCCGCGGCGCCAAAGCGTTGCCCTCAGCCTCGTCTCGCACACCAACGCCGGCAAGACGACGCTCGCCCGCACGCTGCTCGGCCGCGACATCGGCGAAGTCCGCGACGCGCCGCACGTCACCGAGTTCGTCGAGGCCCACGCGCTGCTCGAGACTGCAGACGGCGAGCGGCTCTGCCTATGGGACACGCCTGGCTTCGGCGACACCGTGCGCCTCGTCAAGCGGTTGCGCGCTGCCGAGCGGCCGATCGTCCGCTTCCTCGGCGAGGCGTGGGACCGCTGGCGCGACCGGCCGTTCTGGGCCAGCCAGCAGGCGGTGCGCCATCTGCAGAACGACGCCGACGTGATGCTCTATCTCGTCGACGCATCGCAGTCGCCGGAAGCGGCGGCGTACGTCGGCCCCGAGATGGAGCTGCTCGGCTGGATCGGCAAGCCCGTGATCGTCCTCCTCAACCAGCTCGGCGCTTCGCACGCCGGCGGCGACGACGACGAGGCGCGCTGGCGTCGCGCGCTGGCGGGCTTCGCGATCGTGCGCGCGGTGCTGCCGCTCGACGCCTTCGCGCGCTGTTGGGTGCAGGAGCTGACGTTGCTCGCCGCCGTCGAAGCGGCGTTGCCTGACGCGCGTCGCCAGCTCGTGCAGCGCTTGCGCCTGGTCTGGCGCGAGCGGCGCCATGCGACGTTCGCGGCGGCGATGCACGCCATCGCGGCCAGCGTCGCGCGGACCGCGCTCGCGACCGAGACGCTGCCCGAGCGCGGTGACCTGCGCGCGCGCATCCGCCAGGCGGGCGCTGCGATCGGCATCGGCAAGGCCGACGATGCGCCGAGTGCCGTCGCGCAGAGAGCACTCGCCGATCGGCTCGACACCGAAGCGCGCGCCAACACGCTGGCGCTGATCGGCCTGCACGGCCTTGGCGGCACCGTCGAGCGCGACGTCCTCGAGCGGCTGGCGAAGGACGTCGAGATGCGCCTGCGCCTCGACGAGACACAGGCGGCGGTGTGGGGCGGCGCCGTCACCGGCGCGCTGCTGGGCCTCAAGGCCGACGTGCTGAGCGGCGGCCTGACGCTCGGCGGTGGCCTCCTCACCGGCGGCATCCTCGGCGCGCTCGGCGGCGCCGGCCTGGCGCGCGGCGTCAATCTCGTCCGCGGCACCGACCGCTCGTTCGTCGCCTGGAAGGCGGAGACGCTCGACGCGCTCGTCGCGGCGGCGCTGCTCCGCTACCTCGCGGTGGCCCACTTCGGCCGCGGTCGCGGCCACTGGGCAGCGGGCGAATCGCCGCCGCACTGGGAAGACGTCGTCGCCGCGGCGCTCGCACCCTGGCACGAGGCGCTCGCGGCGGCGTGGGCCGAGCGCCGGCTCGGCGGCGACGACCCCATGGCCGTCGCCGCGCTCGCCGCGCGGCTGGAGCCGATCGTTCGCGACACCGCCTGGGCTTGCCTGCACGCGCTCTATCCGGAAGCGGACATGGCGCCCCAGGCGCCTGAAAATACGCCCGCTCCGGCCACGGCTGCAACATGACCTCGCCCAACCCGAATCCCGTTCGCGCCCTCGTCTTCGACGTCTTCGGCACGGTCGTCGATTGGCGCGCGGGCATCGTCCGCGACGGCGCCCGGCTCTCGGCGGCGAAGGGAATCGCCGTCGACTGGCCAGCGTTCGCCGCCGCCTGGCGCGCCGGCTACCAGCCGGCGATGCAGCGCGTGCGCAGCGGCGAGATCGGTTGGACGACGGTCGACCGGCTGCATCGCGACATCCTCGAGACGCTGCTGCCGCGCTTTGGCCTCGCCACGCTCGACGAAGACGAGCGCGCCGCGCTCAACCGCGTCTGGCACCGTCTCGATCCGTGGCCCGATGCGGTCGCGGGCCTCGACCGGCTGAAGCGCCGGTTCACGATCGCGACGCTGTCGAACGGCAACCTCTCGCTCCTCGTCGCCATGGCCAAGCGCGCCGGGCTGGCGTGGGATTGCGTGCTCTCGGCCGAGATGTTCGGCCACTTCAAGCCCGATCCCGAGGTCTATCTCGGCGCGGCGCGCATGCTCGACGTCGCACCGGCCGAGCTGCTGATGGTCGCCGCGCATCCGAGCGATCTCGCCGGCGCCGCGCGCGCCGGCCTGCGCACCGCGTACGTGCCGCGGCCGCTCGAATACGGGCCGGCCGGCGAGCTGCACGACCCGCCGGGCGATCGCGTCTTCGATCACGTCGCGCGCGACTTCCATGCGCTCGCCGCGCAGCTCGGCGCCTGAGGGGACGACGATGGAGCTGCTCGCGTTCCTGCGCACCCAGGCCCATGCCAACCGCCTCGCCAACCACCGGCTGCACGAGGCGATGCGGGCGCTCCCGCAGGCCGAATACGTGGCGCCGCGAACGAACTTCTTTCCGAGCCTGGCGGCGACGCTCGAGCACATCCTCGCGGTCGACCTCTACTACCTCGCGGCGCTGCACGGCGAGGCCGACATGGAGCGCGTCTGGAGCACGGCGCCGGCCGGGGTCCCGCTCGCGGCGCTCGCAGCCGCGCAAGCCGCATCCGACCAGCGCTTCATCGATCACGTCGGCGCGCTCACCGCTGCCGCGCTCGACGACGTCGTCGCCATGGACCGCGGTGGCGGCCGCATGCAGCGCGAGCGGCGTGGCCACGTCATCGCCCACCTGCTCAACCACCAGGTCCACCACCGCGGCCAGGCGCACGCGATGCTCGCCGGCACCGCGGTCAAGCCGCCGCAGCTCGACGAATTCCTGATGCCCAGCGAAGCGCACTTCCGCAGCGACGAGCTGCGCGCGCTCGGCTGGAGCGAGGCGACGCTGTTCTCCTAGGCTCGCCGCCGATGGACAACGTCTACCTCACCGCCGAGCACGAGCTGCTGCGCGACCAGGTCGCGCGCTTTCTCGCGCGCGAGGTCGAGCCGCATGCCCTGGCCTGGGAAGACGCCGGTATGACGCCGCGCGAGGTGCTGCGCAAGCTCGGCGCCGCCGGCCTGCTCGGCCTGATGTATGCCGGCGAGCACGGCGGCGGCGATGCCGACGCGCTCACCAATCTCGTCTTCGCCGAGGCGCTCTCGCAATCGACCTTCGGCGGCTTCATCATCACCGTGCTCGTCCACACCGACATGGCAAGCCCGCACCTGCACCATGCCGGAAGCGCGGCGCAGCGCGCACGCTGGATGCCCGGCGTTATCGCAGGGACGACGATCACCGCCGTCGCCGTCACCGAGCCCGGCGCGGGATCCGACGTCGCCGGCATTCGCACGACCGCGACGCGCTCGGCCGACGGCAGCGAGTGGCTGCTGAACGGCACCAAGCTCTTCATCACCAACGGCGTCCACGCCGACCTCGTGTTCGTCGCCGCGCGCACCGGCAGCGGCCGGCACGCGATCTCGATTTTCGCGGTCGAGAAGGGAACGCCCGGGTTCAGTGTCGGCCGCAAGCTCGACAAGACCGGCTGGCTCTCGTCCGACACCGCCGAACTGGTGTTCGAGAACTGCCGCATCCCGGCAGCGAACCTGCTCGGCGAGGAGAACCGCGGCTTCTATTCGGTGATGAAGAACTTCCAGACCGAGCGCATCGCGCTCGCGGCGATGGCGGTCGGCCACTCAATGCAGGCGCTGCGCATCACCCTCGAGCACGTCCATGACCGGCGCGTGTTCGGTGCGACGCTGTTCGACAAGCAGGTCGTCCGCCAGAAGCTCGCCATGCTCGACGCCCGGGTGCGCGCCGCGCGCGCGTTCATGTACCACTGCGCCTGGCGGGTGGCGCGCGGCGACGATGTCGTCCAGGAGGTCTCGATGCTGAAGGCGCTGACCGGCGAGCTCGTCAATGAAGTCGTGCAGGCCTGCCAGCAGTTCCACGGCGGCATTGGCTACATGCGCGGCACGGTGATCGAACGACTCTGGCGCGACGCCCGCATCCTTGCGATCGGCGGCGGCGCCACCGAGGTCATGCTCGATGAAGTGGCAAAACGCTACTGAGCGGCCACCGATGGGCTACGCTTGCTGCGCCGGCAGCCGGTGATGGGCATCGCCGGCGCAGGACTAGAAGAGGCGACATGACGGCGAAGACCCTCCGGATCGAGCGCGACGGCGCGGTCGCGCGCATCTGGCTCGATCGGCCCGAGGTGCGCAATGCGTTGAACGCGACGCTGATCGGCGAGCTCGCGGCCGCATTCGCCGAGCTCGCCGGCGACGACGGCGTGCGCGCGATCGTCGTCGGCGGCAGCGGCAAGGCGTTTTGCGCCGGCGCCGATCTCGGCGCGATGCGCGAGGCGGCGGAGTTCACGTGGGAGCAGAACCACGCCGACGCTGCGCGGCTGGCCGAAATGCTGTGGTCGCTCTACAGCTGCCCGGTGCCGGTGGTGGCGCGCATCCACGGCGACTGCTA
The DNA here is from genome assembly GCA_036497875.1 of Caldimonas sp. Classification (GTDB taxonomy): domain Bacteria; phylum Pseudomonadota; class Gammaproteobacteria; order Burkholderiales; family Burkholderiaceae_C; genus Schlegelella_A. The sequence goes on along the minus strand of DASXIP010000677.1, from coordinate 71 downwards.
CGCCGGCGGCCTCGGCATCGCCTCGGTGTGCGACATCCGCGTCGTCGCCGAGGGCGTCACCTTCTCGCTCA
>DASXIP010000676.1:0-1807 GCA_036497875.1 Caldimonas sp. | reverse complement strand
GAAGCGCTGCCGTTCGGCGATGCCGAGCTGAAGCCCTTGCGCGCCGGCGAGACGCTCGCCTGGAGGCTCGTCGCGTGAACGCACCGAGCGGACGCCTGATGAGCGACCGGCCGTCGCGCATCGCGCTCCTCATCGACGCCGACAACTCGTCGGCCGCCAAGATCAAGCTCATCCTCAACGAGCTCTCGACCTTCGGTGAGACGAGCATCCGTCGTGCCTACGGCAACTGGAAAAAGGACGGCCTGCGCGGCTGGGAGGCGGTGCTGCACGAGCACGCGATCCGGCCGATGCAGCAGTTCGACTATTCGAAGGGCAAGAACGCCAGTGACATGGCGATGGTCATCGACGCCCTCGACATCCTCTATTCCGATCGGCCGGAAGCGTTCGGCATCGTCTCCTCCGACGCCGACTTCACGCCGCTCGTGATGTACCTGCGCGCCAAGGGCGCCGCCGTCTACGGCTTCGGCGAGCAGAAGACGCCCGAGCCGTTCGTCAATGCCTGCTCGCGCTTTCTCTTCCTCGACAAGCTCGGCGACACCGCGGCCGGCGGCGCTGCCGATGCCGAAGTCGACGGCGCGGGGCGCGACGACTCGGCCGCGGCGCCGCAGCGCATGACGACCGCGCAGCTGAAGCAGGATAGGAAGCTCGTTGACCTGCTCCGCAACGCCGTCGAGGCCGCCAAGGGTGAGGATGGCTGGGCACGCGTCGGCGCGGTCGGCCAGCAGATCGGCAACCAGGCGTCGTTCGACCCGCGCAACTACGGCTACGCGACGCTCACCAAGCTGCTGAAGGCAACCGAGCAATTCCAGCTCGACAAGGAAGGCACGTCTGAAGTCGCGGTGCGCGACGGCCGTCAGGCGCGGGCGTCGTCGAAGTCCTGAGCGACTGCCTGAGTCGCAGGCAAAGAAAAGGCGACTCCGACGAGTCGCCTTCCGTCTGTCATGCGCCGGGGCTGGCGCAGGACGGTCTTACTTCATCGGCTTGTCGGTGGACGGCGTCGCTGCCTCGCCGGCCGGCGTGAGCTTGCCGGCCTTGTTGGCGGCCTTGGTGTCGGCCTTGCGCGCGGCGCGGTCGACTTCCGAGCCCTTGGACGGCGTCTTCGATCCGGTGGCTTCGCCCGCGGGCGTCAGCTGACCGGACTTTTCGGCCGCCTTGGTGTCGGCCTTGCGCGCGGCGCGGTCGACCGTCGAGCTCTTGCTCGGCGTCATCGAGCCGGTGGCTTCGCCCGCGGGCGTGAGCTTGCCGGCCTTATTCTCGGCCTTGGTTTCGGCCTTGACTTCGGCGCGGGTCGGCGACGACGCTTGCGCGAACGCGCCTTGCGAGAACACGGCGACTGCCGCGGCGACTGCGCCCAAAACGAGTTTGGTCTTCATCGAGGTACTCCTGATCGTTGCATTGAGGGGAAAGGGCATTTCATGAGTCGCCGCCCTGGCGTGCCGTGCATTCAAGAGCGAGACCAGTCATGAAAACGCGACCACCGGCAGATCGGTTGACGCGAGCGAGAGCGGGCTCGTGCCCCGCGGCCAACATTCTAGCCACCTTGGCCCGGGCATCATGGGTCCCGACCGGTGCGGCCGCGCGAGCGCCCGACCTGGGCCCGTCGCGTTGCCGCCGATAATCACGACGTGAAGCGGGCCAGGCCGCCGCGCGCGCCGCTCGTTGGCACGTGAGGAAGGTCCGGACTGCGCAGGGCGGCGTAGCAGCTAACGGCTGTCCACCGTGAGGTGAGGATCAGAGCAACAGAGACGAGTCGTCGGCGCGCCGCAAGGCGAGCCGACGGGTGAAACGGGCAATCTCTACGCGCAGC
>DASXIP010000675.1:0-2701 GCA_036497875.1 Caldimonas sp. | reverse complement strand
CGCCGGCCCGTTCGCCGGCCGGGCGGAGCGCATCGCGATCCGCGGCGACCTGCTCGATTTCGTCGCCGAGCCGGCGTGGGGCGAGACGGAATCGCCTGCGGTGCGCTTTCGGCGCGACCACTGGCTGCTCGCCGAAGGCGGTCGCATCGTTGCCGTGCAGGCTGAGCCGCCCGAAGGGGACTGGGCGCGCTGCGACCACGCCGGCTGTCTCGTCCTGCCGGGCTTCGTCGACAGCCATGTGCACTCGGCGCAGATCGACGTCATCGGCAGCTACGGCGCCGAGCTGCTCGACTGGCTGACGACGCATACCTTCCCCGCCGAGGCGCGCCACGCCGAGCCGGCGCACGCCGAACGCGCGGCGGCGGACTTCCTCGACGCGCTGCTCGCGCACGGGACGACGTCGGCGGTGGTCTTTCCGACCGTCCACGCCAACTCGGTCGATGCGTTGTTCGCCGCCGCCGAGGCGCGCGGCATGCGCCTCGTCGCCGGCAAGGTGCTGATGGACCGCAACGCTCCTGCCGGCCTCATCGATGACGTCGCCACGGCAGAGCGCGAGATGGCGGCGCTGATCGCGCGCTGGCACGGCCGCGGCCGTCTCGCCTATGCCGTCACCGTGCGCTTCGCGCCGACCAGCACGCGCGAACAGCTCGCACTGGCAGGGCGCTTCTGCAGCGCCGATCCGACGCTCTACATGCAGACGCACTTGGCCGAGAACCGCGCCGAGGTGCGCTGGGTGCACGAGCTCTTTCCCGAAGCGCGCAGCTACCTCGACGTCTACGCGACGGCAGGGCTGCTCCATGCGAAGAGCGTCTTCGCGCACGGCATCTGGCTCGACGACGCCGACCGTGCCGCGCTCGCCGCGGCGGGGGCGCAGATCGCGCACTCGCCGTCGTCGAACCTGTTCCTCGGCAGTGGCCTGTTCGGCTGGCGTGCGGCGCGCGCGGCGGGGGTCCAGGTCAGCCTTGCCAGCGACGTCGGCGGCGGCACGACCCTCTCGATGCTGCGCAACATGGCCGACGCGTACAAGGTCCAGGCGCTCGCCGGCGAGCGCCTGACCGCGTGGCAGGCGCTGCATGCGGCGACGCGCGGCGCAGCGGTCGCGCTCGGCCTCGGCGGCGAGATCGGCAGCCTCGAGCCGGGCACGATCGCCGATGTCTGCGTCTGGGATCCGGCCGCGTCTCCGGTCGCGATCCGCCGCGCCGCGGTGGCGCGCACCTTGCATGAGCGCGTCTTCGCCTGGATGACGCTCGCCGACGAACGGAACCTCGTCCGGACGTTCGTCGCCGGCCGTTGCCACTACGATCGCAGCGCCGCCGCCTGACCCCGCCCGTCCGCAATGCTTCGTCTCGAGCTCGTCGACATCAGCAAGACGTACCCGGCCGTGAAGGCGAACGACGGCGTCAACCTGCGCGTCGCGCCGGGTGAGATCCACGCCGTCCTCGGCGAGAACGGCGCCGGCAAGTCGACGCTGATGAAGATCATCTACGGCGCCGTCCGCCCCGACGCCGGCGAGATCCGCTGGAACGGCGAGCGCGTGGAGGTTGCGTCGCCGGCCGAGGCGCGCGCGCTCGGCATCAGCATGGTCTATCAGCACTTCAGCCTGTTCGACACGCTGACCGCCGCCGAGAACGTCTGGCTCGGCCTCGACAAGTCGCAGTCGCTCGCCGAGGTGACGGCGCGAATCCGCAAGGTCGCCGGCGAGTACGGTCTCGACGTCGATCCGCTGCGGCCCGTGCACACGCTCTCGGTCGGCGAGCGGCAGCGGGTCGAGATCGTGCGCGCGCTGATGACGCACCCGAAGCTCCTCATCCTCGACGAGCCGACCTCGGTGCTGACGCCGCAGGCGGTGCAGACGCTGTTCGTGACCTTGCGCAAGCTGGCGGAGGAGGGCTGCTCGATCCTCTACATCTCGCACAAGCTCGACGAGATCCGCGCCCTCTGCCACCAGTGCACGGTGTTGCGCGCCGGCAAGGTGACGGGCGAGGTCGATCCAACGAGAGAGACCAACGCCAGCCTGTCGCGTCTGATGATCGGTGCCGAGCCGCCGCAGCTGCAGCACCGCGAGCCGCATCCGGGAGGCGTTGTCCTCGCTGTCAGCAACCTCTCGCTGGCGAAGGATGATCCGTTCGGCACCGCCCTCGAAGGCATCTCGTTCGACGTTCACGCCGGCGAGGTCGTCGGCATCGCCGGCGTCTCGGGCAACGGCCAGCAGGAGCTGATGGCAGCGATCTCGGGCGAGGACCGGCGGGCGCCGCTTGGGTCGATCGAGTTGTTCGGCCGCGACATCGCGCGCGCGTCGCCGAGCACGCGGCGCGGCGCGGGGCTGCACTTCGTTCCCGAGGAGCGTCTCGGCCGCGGCGCCGTGCCGACGCTTTCGCTGGCGCAGAACACGCTGCTGACGCGCACGCGCGCGGTCGGCGCCGGCGGGTGGCTGCGGATCGGAGACATCCAGGCGCTCGCCGAAGCGCTGATCCGCCGTTTCAACGTCAAGGCCGGCGGCCCGGGGTCGGCGGCGAAGAGCCTCTCGGGCGGCAACCTGCAGAAGTTCATCGTCGGCCGCGAGATCGACGCCCAGCCGAAGCTTCTCGTCGTCTCGCAGCCGACCTGGGGCGTCGACGTCGGCGCGGCGGCGCAGATCCGGGGCGAATTGCTGGCGCTGCGCGACGCCGGCTGCGCGGTGCTCGTCGTCAGCGAAGAGCTC
>DASXIP010000674.1:0-3520 GCA_036497875.1 Caldimonas sp. | reverse complement strand
GAACGACGCGTTCTCCGACGCGATGCGGATGTCGCACATGCACGTCAGGTCGCAGCCGGCGCCGATCGCCGGCCCGTTGACGGTGGCGATCGTCGGCACCTCGAGGTTGTAGAGCGAGGTCGCGAGCCGCTGGATGCCCTGCCGGTACCACTGGCGCAGCGCGCTCGGCGGCTGATCGAACAGCGACTGCATGTGCTTCAGGTTGCCACCCGACGAGAACACCGTGCCGGCGCCGGTCAGGACGACGACGCGCACCGACGTGTCGTCGGCGATCCGCGCGCAAGCGTCGACGAACTCCTGGGTCGCGCTGCCGCCGGTGAGCGCGTTGCGCGATTCGGGCGCGTCCATCGTCAGCGTGACGACGGGCCCCGACTGCTCGTAGCGAAGAAAGGAGGTCATGGCGGGCGGATCTCGTCGTTGGCGGGGAGCAGGGCGCTGCGCATGAAGTCGAGCGCAAGCGGCGTGTCGGAGGCGAGCAGGGCGCGGCCGAGGATGCGGTTCCAGTGCGTCTCGGCGCCGAAGTCGGCGCGCAGCTCGTGCAACCGCCGCGTGTAGAGCTGCAGGTCGAGCTCGGCGGTGATGCCGATCGCGCCGTGCACGGCATGCGCGATCGGCGCGGCGAGCGCAGCCGCTTCGCTCGTGCGCGCCTTCGCGAGCGCCGCGCGCAGCGGCACCGGCAGCGGGCCGTCGCCCGAGCAGCCGATCTCGGCGGCCATGTGGGCGGCGACGACGTGCTCGGCGAGCACGGCGAGCTGGTGCTGGATCGCCTGGAACTTGCCGATCGAGCGGCCGAACTGGACGCGTTCGTTGGCGAATGCGACCGTCGTCTCGAGGACTCGCTGCAGCGTGCCAGCGAGCAGCGCCGCGCTCGCCGCGGCGCCGACGTCGCGCCAGGCGACGGCCCGCTTGCCTGCGGTCGCGTTCTCGGGCGGCGCGGGCCAGTGGAGGTCGGCGCGCAGGCTGCCGTGAACGCCCGTCGGGCGGCGCTCGGCCGTGGTCGTCGGCAACACTCGCCAGCCGTCGGCCCGGCTGACGACGACGGCATCGGCGAGCGTCCCGTACGGCGTTCCGGCGCAAGAAACGGCGCCGTCGGCGCCGACGTGCGCGTCGACAGCGATCGCGATCGCACCGGGCGGCGCGGCGACGCCTTCTCGCGCCAGCAGGGCGCGCGCGAGCATCGTGTGCGCGATCGGCACTGGCGCCGCATGTCGCCCTTCGGTTGCGAACAGCGCGAACGCGTCGGCGAGGCGGAGCCCGGCGCCGCCGCTCGCTTCGGGAACGAGCGTGTCGAGAAAGCCCGAGCTCTCGATCGCCGCCCAGAGCGCCGCCGGCGAGGCGCCGCCCTCGATCGCGCGCACCGTTGCCGGCGTGCAGAGGTCGGCGAGCAGGCGATCGAACGGCGCCGCGAATTCGTTCATCGCAACCCCAGCCCGCGCGCGATCAGGCCGCGCAGCACCTCGCGCGTGCCGCCGCGGAGCGAAAACGTCGGCGCGAACTGGGTGATGTAGGCGAGCGTTCGCAGCAGCTCGGGCGGGATTGCCGCCGCGTCGCCGGCTGCCTCGGCGCGCGCGGTCGCGACCTGATCGGCGATCGCGATCGGCATCGACTGCTCGAGCTCGGTGCCGAGGTCCTTGACGAGCGACGCTTCGGTCATCGGGCTGGCGCCGGCGCCGACCAGCGCGGTAACGGCGACCGACATCGAGCGCAGCGTCGCGGTGTGGCCGACGATGCGGCCGGCGAGCGCGAGCGCCGCCGGATCGACGCTCGCCGTCGCGCGCAGGTGCGCGAGCCAGGAGTCGAAGAGGACGATGCTCGAGTACAGCCGCTCGGGGCCGCTGCGCTCGTACGCGAGCTCGGCGGTGACCTGCTCCCAGCCGGAGCCTTCGCTGCCGAGGAGAGCCTCGGGCGGCAGCTCGACGTCGTCGAAGAAGACCTCGGTGAAGTGGCGCTCGCCAGTGAGATCCTCGATCGGCCGCACCGTGATGCCGGGCGTCTTCAGGTCGATCAGCAGCTGCGACAGGCCGCGCTGGCGGTCTTCGGCAGCGCCCGACGTCCGCACCAGCGCGATCATGTAGTGCGAATGGTCGGCGTTGGTCGTCCAGATCTTCTGGCCCTTGACGCGCCAGCCGTTCGCGGTCGGCGTTGCGCGCGTGCGCACGCTGGCGAGGTCGGAGCCGGCCTGCGGCTCGCTCATGCCGATGCAGAAGAAGACCTCGCCGCGGCAGATGCCGGGCACGATCGATCGCCTTTGTGCCTCGCTGCCGTAGCGCAGCAGCATCGGCGCGCTCTGGCGCTCGGCGATCCAGTGCGCCGAGACCGGCGCACCGCGCGCGAGCAGCTCCTCGACGAGGACGAAGCGCGCGAACGCGTCGCGGCCGCCGCCGCCGTATTCGCGGGGCAGCGCGAGCCCGATCCAGCCGCGCGCGCCGAGCGCACGGCTGAAGCCGACGTCGAAGCCGAGCCAGGAGCGCGCGCGCACGTCGGCCGGGACGCCGGCGAGCGCGTCGTCGAGGAAGCCCCGGACGTCGGCGCGCAGCGCCTCGGCGTCGGCCGGCAGCGGCTGCAAAGAGAGCGGCTCGATCACGCGCGCATCGCCTCGCGGCGGCCGGCCCTGAACGCGTTCAGGCTGTTGAACGGGAAGAGCACGCCGTCGATGGTACCGAGATGAGCCAGGACATTCGCGCAGCCCTGGATCAGCTACCCGCTAGCGCGGCAGCGGCGGCAGCGTGCGCAGGTAGGCGACGATCGCGTCGAGGTCGTCGTTGTGGATGCCGGCGTACCACGCGAACGGCATCGGGTCGTCGAGCTTGCGGCCGTCGCGGCTGATGCCTTGCACGATCGCGCGCTTGATCTCGGCGTCGCTCCAGGCGCCCAGCCCCTGCTCGCGGTGCGCGGTGATGTTGCGCGACACCGAGCCGTTCCAGCTCACCGGCAGGCCCTTGATGAACGACGGCATGAACGGTCGGCCACCGGCGCCGAGCGACGTCTGGTACTGCACCTCGCCCTTCTGGTCCATCGGTGTGTGACATTCGAGGCAGTGCGCGATGGTCGCGAGATAGGCGCCGCGGCGCACCTTGTCCTGCAGGTCGCGCTCGCTGAAGCCGCCGTCCGCGAGGGCAAACACCTCGAGGCCGACCGGCGCGCGGTAGATCGGTGCCGCGACCGCGTTCCTCACCGGCGGCAGCGAGCGCAGGTAGGCGACGATCGCGTCGAGATCGCGCGGCAGCAGCGCCTTGAAGAAGTTGGTTGCCATCACCGCCAGCGGCTTGCCCGCGAGCGGGCTGTGCGCCGGCCGCTCACCGTGCGTGATTGCGCGCTTGATCTCGGCATCGCTCCAGGTACCGATGCCGGTTTCCTTGTCGGGGGTGATGTTGGGCGTGACGACCGCGAACGGCGGAATGTCGATCGCGACGCCGCCGCCGGAGAGCTCCTTGCCAACAATCGGGCGCCCGGCGGCGTCCTTGGGCGTATGGCAGTTGCCGCACGACATGACCGTGGTCACGAGGTAGCGGCCGCGCTC
>DASXIP010000673.1:0-2088 GCA_036497875.1 Caldimonas sp. | reverse complement strand
ATCAGCGGCGCGACCTGCTGCGAGCACTTGACGTCGTACAGGATCGTCGCGCCGGGTTCGCGCTTGAGCACGTCGCGTGCGAACAACATCAGCTGGCGGTCCGGGTAGACGATGTCGCCCGTCTTGGTGACGACGCCGAGCCGGTCGCCATCGCCGTCGAACGCGAGGCCGAGCTCGGCATCGCCGCTTCTGACGACGCGGGCGAGCTCGGCGAGGTTCTCAGGCTTGCTCGGGTCGGGGTGGTGGTTCGGAAATTCGCCGTCGACCTCCGAATAGAGCTCGTGGACGACGCAGCCGAGCGCGCGCAGGATGCCCGGCGCCGAGGCGCCGGCGATGCCGTTGCCGGAGTCGACCGCGATCGTCATCGGTCGCGCCAGCCGGCAGTCGCCGACGACGCGCGCGCGATACTCCGGCAGGATGTCCATCGCTGCCGTGCGACCGCGGGCTTGCACGAAGTCGTCGGCCGCCATCCGGCGGCGCAGCCGCTGGATCTCCTCGCCGTGGATCGCACGGCCGGCGAGGACCATCTTGAAGCCGTTGTAGTCCTTCGGGTTGTGGCTTCCGGTCAACTGGATGCCGCTCGTGCAGCCGTGCGCGGCGCGCGTCGCGGCAACGTAGTACAGCATCGGCGTCGTCACCGGGCCGAGGTCGACGACGTCGAGCCCGGTCGAAGCCAGGCCGCGCACGAGCGCTGCCGAGAGCGCTGGCCCCGAGAGGCGACCATCGCGGCCGACCGCGACGGCTCGCCCGCCCGCCGCCAGCACCTCGCTGCCGAAGACGCGCCCGAGTTGCTCGGCGAATCGCTCGTCGAGGCCCGAACCGACGATGCCGCGGATGTCGTAGGCCTTGAAGGCCGAAGCGCTGACGTGCATGAGAATCCGAGTCGTCGAGGCCGGCGATTGTAGGGACGGCGCCTCGACGGCACCCCTGCAGAGGCGCGCTCAAGTCGGCGCCGGCACGGTCGATATCCCACCGTAGACCACCGAGAACGTCTTGCGCACCCTCTTCCTCACGCTCGTCCTGCCGGCGCTGCTCGTCGCCGGCTGCAAGAAGGCCGAGCTGCCGCCGCCCGTGAAGGCGCAGGCGGCACCGGCAGCGCGCAAGGCCGGCCCGGCGGCGCCGAAGGAGCGGCGCGAGTACACCGAGATGCCGACCGGCGGCCAGACCTATACGCACACCACCGACCAGGCGATCGCCGCCGAGGCGCTGCGTGGCGGGCCGCGCGGCGAGCCGCGCATCTTCGAGACTCCCGAGGAGATGGCCGAGCTCGCGCGCGGGAAATCGCCGAAGACGATGAACGCGCAGTTCCGCTACTACCTCGCGAGCGTCGCCATGGTGCCGCCGAAGGGCGATTGCAAGACGCCGCTGCTGGCGGTCAACGTGGCGATCGAGAACCTGCACGGAACGCCGACGGCGGCGATCTATGGCGAGTTCACGTTCACGCAGGTGGTCGGCGGCGACGGCTCGTCGCTGACCGAGACCGTCGAGGTGCCCTACACCGCCGACATCATCGGCCCGTTCTCGAACAAGGAGGGCGGCTTCGTCTATGCAACCGCGTATCTCGAGCTGAAGGACGGGATCAACGACCAGGAGCGCTGGGCCAAGATCGCCGCCATCAACCCGCAGCGGCTCAAGGTCTGGTTCCGTCCGGAGGCGTTCTACTACGCCGACAACACCCAGTTCGGGCTGCGCACCGGCAAGATGCCGGCGCAGCGCGCGGTCATGACGTGCGGCGGCAGCGACGGCGGCCACCCGCTCCTGAATTAACGCTCCTCAGGCCGTCGCGTGCAGCCTGGCGGCGAGCCAGCGGCAAAGCACGCTGTCCGGATCGGTGAAACCGTCGATCGCCGAGAAGTGGTTGCGTCCGATTTGCGGAAGCAGCTCGGCCGGGTTGCCCGCGGCCTGCCACGCGGCGTGAAAGCCGGTCGCCTGGCGCGCGAACTCGGCGCTTTCATCGGCGCCCCAGGTAACGAGCACCGGCGTCGCGCACGGCCGCACCGCAAACATCGGCGAGTTGCGGCGGACGATGCCGTCGTCGAGCTGGATCGTCGGCTGCAGGTAGCTGCGGCGCAACGGCTCGATGTCGTA
>DASXIP010000672.1:0-1938 GCA_036497875.1 Caldimonas sp. | reverse complement strand
CGACCGTCGCGGCTCGCGCGGCGGCGATGCGACCTTCGGCGAGCAGCTGCGGATTTCGATCCTCAAGCTCGAGGCCGCGCATCCGCGGCTTGCCGGCGTCCTGAATGAAGTCATGGAGAGCCTCGGCAGCATGGGGATCTGATCGGCCCGCGCCGCGGCGGTCGCCGGCGCCCATTGCCCGCCGTCCGGTTTGGGGCTACAAGCCGCCATGGCGACTCTGGACCGCTCGCCGGCGCATGGCCTGAGCTTCGTCGACGTCTTCGCGCGGGCAGCCGGCGTGTCCTGGGCGCTCGTCATGGTGTGGGTTCTCGTCGTCGGCGAGCGCGAACACCACCGCGTCTTCAGCAGTCGCTTCGAGTGCGGCACCGATCCCGAGGACATCCTGCGCACGGGAGAGATGCTCGACGAAAGCACGCTGCGGATCATCGTCGCTGCGCATTGCTCGAATGCGAGGTATCTGCCCGACGGCCGGATCGAACTCCGCTACGGCGGCGCGCCCTACGCTGTGGAGACGAGAAGGATCACCATCGCCGGCGACACGTACTACACGATCGTCTCGGTGGGAGGCACGGGCGCGCATTGAGCCCGTTGTTCGGCTGGCGCCGACAATGCAAGCCGCCGCGATTGCCGCGCAAGGCACCCGATGACCGACTCTGCTTCGTACACGCCGCCGCCGATCTGGTCATGGAACCAGCAGAACGGCGGCCGCTTTGCCAGCATCAACCGGCCGACCGCGGGCGCCACGCACGAGCAGGCGCTGCCGGTCGGCCGCCATCCGCTGCAGCTCTATTCGGTCGGCACGCCGAACGGAGTCAAGGTCACGGTGCTGCTCGAGGAGCTGCTCGCGCTCGGCCATGCCGGCGCCGAGTACGACGCCTGGCTGATCAGGATCAACGAGGGTGCTCAGTTCGGCAGCGGCTTCGTCGCGGTCAACCCGAACTCGAAGATCCCGGCCCTGCTCGACCGGAGCGCCGCGGTTCCGGTCCGCGTCTTCGAATCGGGCGCGATCCTGCTCTACCTGGCCGAGAAGTTCGGCGGCGCCTTTTGTCCTGCCGCCGGCCCGGCGCGCGCCGAGTGTCTGTCGTGGCTGTTCTGGCAGATGGGCAGCGCGCCGTTTCTCGGCGGCGGCTTCGGCCACTTCTATGCGTATGCGCCGAGCAAGATCGAGTACGCGATCGATCGCTACGCGATGGAGGTCAAGCGCCAGCTCGATGTCCTCGATCGCCGTCTCGCCGAGAGCCCGTATCTCGCCGGCGACGACTACACCATCGCCGACATCGCGGTCTGGCCGTGGTACGGCACGCTCGCCAAGGGGCAGCTGTACGGCGCGGGCGATTTCCTGCAAGTGCACGCCTATGCGAACGTTGTTCGATGGACCGACGCGATCGCCGCGCGTCCGGCGGCGCAGCGCGGCCGCATGGTCAACCGGACCTGGGGCCAGCCGTCGAGCCAGCTGCACGAGCGCCACGACGCCAGCGACTTCGACACGAAGACGCAGGACAAACAGCCATGACGACGATGACGCTGTACGACTGCAGCACCGCACCGAGCCCGCGCCGGGCCCGCATCGTGCTCGCCGAGAAGGGCATTCGCCACGACACGGTCCAGGTCGACCTGCGCGCCGGCGAGCAGCTCGGCGAGGCGTTCCGGCGCATCAACCCGCACTGCACCGTGCCGGTCCTCTGCACCGACGACGGCTTGCTGCTGACCGACAACGCTGCCATCGCCGCCTGGCTCGAAGCGCGTTTCCCGCAGCCGGCACTGCTCGGCGGCACGCCGGCCGAGAAGGCGGAGATCGCGAGCTGGAACTGGCGGATCGAATTCGAAGGCCTGCTGGCGATCGCCGAGTCGATGCGCAACAGCGCACCGTCGATGGCCAACCGGGCGCTGCCGGGGCCGGTCGACTACCGTCAGATTCCCGAGCTGGCGCAGCGCGGG
>DASXIP010000671.1:0-3476 GCA_036497875.1 Caldimonas sp. | reverse complement strand
GGAACGATCCTGAACTCGACGCGGCGATCGAGCGCGTCGACCGCGTTGTCGGTGCCGCTGCCGACGATGTTCTGGCGAAACCCCATGCCGCTGGTCTTCGTCTTCGCGCCGAGCGAGGACGCCTCGGCGACGAGCCGCTGGCGGATGAAGTTGGCGCGCTGCAAAGAGAGCGCGTCGTTGGCCGGCTCCGACCCGGTCCGGCTGGTGTGGCCGACGATGTTCATGCACACCTTGGCGCCGGTGCTCTCGCGCGCGATCTGGCGCAGCCACATCGGATAGGCGCCGCTCACCTTCGGATCGGACCAGAAGTCGGTGCTGCCCGGGTTGAAGAGGAACTTGACGCCGAGCTCGTTGTACGCGATGCCGAGCGCGACGACACGGCCGAATGCCTGCTCGGCTTCGGCGGTGCGGCCGAGCTTGGCCGCGGAGAGATAGATGCCGTTGGCGGCGCGCAGCTGCTCGCCGGTCGGCATCGCCAGCGCGCTGCGATAGCGGCCGAGCGCTTCGACATAGCGCTCCTCGTTGTAGAGCGTCGTCGCCTCGTGGATGACGGTCGCTTCGGCGATCCGGTCGAGGTAGAACGGGTCGCCGCGCTGGCCCGGCGGTGTCGCCGCGGTGCGCGCGTAGCCCTCGATCACCTTGTCCTTCACCAGCACCGGGCTGTCGCGGTAGTACGCGAGCGGCGTGTGGTCGAGACCCTCGTCCTTCGCCAGCGCCGACGCCTGCGCGACGACGGTGCCGGACTTCAGGTCGGTGAGCGCGAGCTGGATTCGCAGCGCGCGCTTCGACGCGTTGCCGTCGCCCTCGACACGCGTCATCGTGCCGGTCAAGAGGAGCTGCGCACGGGCGAGATTGGCCGACTGGAACGGCAGGATCTCGAAGGCGTCGCCCTTGGTCGTCAGCCGCTCGCTGACGCGCGTCTCGAGCAAGGTCGTCGCGGCCGTTTGCTGGCCGGTGGCCGCGTCGAGCATCGGGTCGAGGACGATGCTTTTCTTGGCCAGCTTGGCGAGGAACGCGGGGCCGCTCTGCGCTTGCGCGGCGAGCGCGTCGCTCGCCTGCGCGACCGCCTGGTCGAACGGCAGCTCGCCGACGTCGACCGCCTTCGGTGCAGCGCATGCTGCCACCAGTGCCGCCGCCAAAGCGCCGAGGCCGGCGCGTGCGGCGCGCCGTGCCGTCGCCCAGGACACTGTCATCGACACTCCCTCCTCAAATACTCGGCTTCACTGGCGGTCAGCGGCTCGAGCGAGGCCTTTTGCAGAATATCACTGCAGCGGCTGTTGTTCGATGCGCTCGGCGGCGTGCGCGACGGCGATGGTGCGCTGTCGCTGCGCGGTACGGCGGTCTCGCGGCGCGGCCGCGGCGCGCGCGCTGCGGCGGCCGACGCGCCGACCGACGGCTCGCTGTCGGCAGTGGCGCGCGACAGCGGCGCTGGCACAGCGGCGGTCGCAGCGGTGGTCGCAGCGGTGGTCGCGCCGGCACTTGGCGCGGGCGCCTCGGTCTGCGTTTCCGCAGGGGCGGCGATCCTGTCTTCAGGCGGTGCACGGACCGGCGCGGCCGGTGGTGCCTCGACGACCGGCGTCGCCACGGCCGAGGCGGCGCTGCGCGACGCGACCGGTGCTGCGCTGCGCGGTTGCCGCCAGCCGGCGATCGCGAGCGCGATCACGACCGCGGCGATCGCGAGCGCGACGAGGGCACGCCTTGCGCCGACGCGCGGCGATGTCACCGCGGCGTCGCTGGGCAATGGCGGAGCGGCGTGCGCGGACGATGCGCGAACAGCCTCCGCTTCGGCGCGCGGCGCCTGCGTTGCCGGCTCACCGCGCCCCAGCAGCTGCGTCGCCACCTCGGGCGTGAGCGGTGCCGGGACCGTTCCCCAGCCGCTCGACCAGCCGCTGTCGCTCGCCATCGGCAGTGACGAAGGCGGCAGGCCGAGCAGGGCGCGGAACTGGTCGACGTTCTGCGGCCGGTCGGCCGGCCGCACCGCGAGCGCGGCGTCGACCGCGCGCAGCAGCGTGTCGCTGTAGCGGCCGGCAGCCGAGACGGCGAGGGGCTCGTGCCGGTCGTCCATCAGCCGCTCGACCGACGAGGTCGGCGTCCTGCCGGTGATCGCGTAGTAGATCACCGACGCGAGTGCGTAGAGGTCGGTCCACGCGCCCTGCGCCATCGTCGCCACGTCGCCGTATTGCTCGATCGGCGCGTAGCCGGGCTTGAGGACGACCGTGATCGCGTGCGTCATGTCGCCGATCACCCGGCGCGCCGCGCCGAAGTCGAGCAGCAGCGGCCCGCGCGGCGTCAGCAGGATGTTGTCGGGAGCGATGTCGCGGTGGTAGCACTGCTTGCGGTGCATCAGCTCGAGCGCGTCGAGGAGCGGCTGCAGCCAGGCGCGCAACTCGTCCTCGCCGGGCGCGCCGTCGAGCGCGGCGAGCGCGGCCTTCAACGTCGGCCCTTCGTAGTACGGCATCACCATGTAGGCGGTGCCGTTCTCTTCCCAGAAGCGGTAGACCTTGACCAGCGACGGATGGTCGAAGCGGGCGAGCAGGCGCGCTTCGTTGACGAAACTCTTCAGGCCGGCGCGGAAGGTGTCGAGGTGGCGCTCCGACTTGACGACGATCGCCGACGAGCCGGTCAGGCGCGCCGCCATCGACGCCGGCATGTACTCCTTGATTGCGACCCTGCGTTGCAGCGAATGGTCCCAGGCGAGATAGACGATGCCGAAGCCGCCTTCACCGATCAGGCCGGTGATCTCGTAGTCGCGCAGTCGCGTGCCGAGCGGCAGCATGTGGCCGGGCTGCGGCCCTGCCGCCGCCGCGCGGCCGCGCCGCCGCTCGACGTCGATGCCCGTGACGGCGTCGTCGTCCGCGCCGGACGGCCGCCGGCCCGGCGCGGGTGGCCCGGTGACGGTCTTCTCGTCGTCGGCGTCGGCAGTGCTCATCGCAGTGCCGGCTATTCTCTGCCGACGGTCAGGCGCAGGGAACGATCTTGAATTCGACGCGACGGTCGAGGACGTCGAAGCCGTTGCCGGTGCCGCTGCCGACGATGTTCTGGCGAAAGCCCATGCCCTCGGCGCGCGTGCGCCCGGCGAGCTCGGGCGCCTCGACGACGAGGCGCTGGCGCACGTACTGCGCGCGCTTCAGCGAAAGCGTGTCGTTGACCGGCCCGGAGCCGCTGCGGCTGGTGTGGCCCACGATCGCGACGCAGCGAGCGTCGACTTCTGGTCCGACCCGAAGATCAGCGGCGCGTACGGCATGTGGCTGCGCCAGATCGCGCGCACGGTCGCGGCGCGGAGCGTTGGCCTGCCGAGAGTGCGCGATTGCCTTCGTGTGCGTCGCACTCTCGGTGCGACGAGGAATCGGCCCACGCAAGGGCCTTCGGCCGGTGCGATCGCGCTTGCCGACCGCGTAAACTGTCGACTTCTGCGGGTGTAGTTCAATGGCAGAACGGCAGCTTCCCAAGCTTCATACGAGGGTTCGATTCCCTTC
>DASXIP010000670.1:0-5630 GCA_036497875.1 Caldimonas sp. | reverse complement strand
GCTGCGCTACAACGGCTTTCTCTCGGCCGACGTGAACGGCGGCGCCGCGCCTGGCTACTCCTCGGGCCAGGCGCAGGACGCGATCAAGCGCATCGCCGCCGAGACCTTGCCGCCCGGCATCGACTACGAGTGGACCGATCTCACCTACCAGGAGATCCTGGCCGGCAATTCCGCGCTCTGGGTCTATCCGCTCGCGATCCTGTTGGTCTTTCTCGTGCTCGCCGCGCTGTACGAAAGCCTGACGCTGCCGCTCGCGATCCTGCTGATCGTGCCGATGGGCCTGCTCGCGGCGATGACCGGCGTCTGGCTCTCGCACGGCGACAACAACGTCTTCACGCAGATCGGACTGATCGTGCTGGTCGGGCTGAGCGCCAAGAACGCGATCCTGATCGTCGAGTTCGCGCGCGAGCTCGAGTTCGCGGGCCGAACGCCGATGCAGGCAGCGATCGAATCGAGCCGGCTGCGCCTCCGGCCGATCCTGATGACCTCGATGGCCTTTGTGATGGGCGTGCTGCCGCTGGTCCTCGCCACCGGCGCCGGCGCCGAGATGCGCATGGCGATGGGCGTCGCGGTGTTCGCAGGAATGATCGGCGTCACCGCGTTCGGCCTGTTCCTGACGCCTGTCTTCTACGTGCTGCTGCGCCGGCTCACCGGGAACCGCCGCCTGCACCAGCACGGCGAGGCGACGGTCGCATCGACGGGCACACCCACGGGCGGCAATGCCATCGGCGTCGCGCCCCGACTCGTTCTGGAATGACCATGAAGAAGACTCTCGCCTTGCGCGCGCGCTTCGCGCTCGCTCCCCTGCTCGCCGCGCTGGTACTGGCCGGCTGCGCCTCGACGCCGGTCACGACGCCGACGGCCGCTCCGGCGGCGCCCGCCGCATTCAAGGAAGCCGACGGCCGCTGGGCCGCGCTGAAGCCGGCTGAAGCGCAGCCACGCGGCGACTGGTGGAAGGCGTTCGGCGATGCACGCCTGGACGCCATTGTCGCGCGCGCAGATCGCGACAACACCAGCATCCAGCTCGCGGCGGCGCGGCTCGCGGAGGCGCGCGCGCTGGTGCGCGCTACCGACGCCGAGGGCCTGCCTCAAGTCGGCGTTGGCGCTTCGGCGTCGCGCGGTACCGTCACGCCGGGCTTCGGCTTTCCCGCCGGCGCGGCGCTGACCACGCTCGGTATCGGCCCCACCATCGCCTACGAGCCCGACCTGTTCGGCAGGATCGCGAAGGCGAGCAGCGCCGCCTCGCTCGATGCGCAAGCGCGTGAGGCGCTGGTGCAGAGCACGCGGCTGCTCGTGCAGTCCGACGTCGCGCAGACCTACTTCGCCTTGCGCGCCCTCGACGACGAGCGCGCCCTGGTCCGCGAGACCGTCTCGGCCTACCGCGAGACGCTGCACCTCACCGAGCGCCGCTACCAGGCCGGCGACGTCGCCGAGCTTGATCTCGCACGCGTCAAGGCCGAGGTCGCGTCGACCGAATCGCAGGCGTTGGCGCTCGACCGCCGGCGCGCCGAGGTCGAGCATGCGCTGGCGGTGCTGGTCGGCGAGCCGGCCAGCAGCTTCGGTCTCGAAGAGGCAAGCTGGGCCGGCCAGCCGCCGCAGGTGCCGGCGGGCGTGCCGAGCGCCGTGCTGACGCGCCGGCCCGACATCTCCGCCGCGCAGCGCTCGATGCTCGCTGCCGAAGCACGCCTCGGCGTCGCGCAGAAGGCGTGGTTCCCCGACGTGTCGCTGACGGCCTCGGGCGGCTTCGCGTCGACCGATCTGGGCGATCTCTTCAAGTGGTCGGCACGCAGCTGGGGCATCGGCGCCCTGCTGTCCCTGCCGCTCTTCGACGGCGGCAAACGCGAGGCCGGCGTGCAGAGCGCCAACGCGCAATGGGACGCGGCCGCAGCCGCGTATCGCGAGCAGGTATTGGTCGCGTTCAAGGACGTCGAAGACCAGCTCTCGGCGCTGCGCCTGCTCGCACAGCAGGCCGATGCACAGGCGCAGGCCGTCGAGGCGGCCAGCCGGGCAACGGTGCTCTCGACCTCACGCTATCGCAACGGCTACGTCAGCCAGCTCGAACTGCTCGACGCGCGGCGCAGCGAGCTGAGCAACCGGCGCGAAGCACTTCAGGTACGCGGCGCCCAGTACCAGGCGACGATCGGCCTCATTCGCGCGCTCGGAGGTGGGTGGGAAGCGAGCTGACTCGCTTCCTCTATTCGCTGCCGCCGGCGACCGAGTGGCACACGAATGCCGGCCGCACCCGGTCAAATGCGGACCTGCGCAATGAGCGGCAATCTGGGGGGCAGTCGCCCATCTGCGCGAGGAGACCGGTATTCTGGAGTTCCTACCTGAAGAGACCGCGCTCGCGGCTGCGCGCGCAACGCTGGGCGCCGATGCGTTCGAGCTGGCATGGCGCAAAGGTCATGCCCTGAAGCTCGAAGAGGCCGTGCGCTACGCACCGGAGGGCCGCGGGGCACGCGGCACGTGACCGCCCTGGGCGAGGGTCGGCGCTGCGGAGTTGGGGTCATCGAAGAGGCTGCGCTGCCCGCGCGCTCTCAGCGTTGCGTGCCGGGACCTGCGCCACCCAGCGCGAGAAGGAGCTGCACCGTGTCGATGTAGCGCTGGCCCTGGGCCCGCACATAGCCCAAGCGAGCCTGCTGGTAGCGGCGCTCAGCATCGAGCACCTGCAGCACGCCCACGTTGCCTTCCTGGTAGCTTTGGCGCGTGAGCTCGACGTCGTCGCGCGCGGCATCCTGCGCGCTCGCGTGCGCCTGCAGATCCTCGGCTCCGTGCTCCAGGGCGTACAGCGAGTCGGCCACCTGGCCGAAGGCCTCGAGCACCGTCTGCTCGTAGTTGGCCGCGCTTGCGTGCATCGCATCGACCGCGGCGCGTTTCTCTGCGCGCAGCGTGCCGCCGTCGAAGAGCGGCGCAACCAGGCCGGCCGCAAGACCGAACACGCCGCTTGAATGATCGAACAGATGGCCGAAGACTCCGGCCTGCGCGCCGGCTGACGCGGTGAGATCGATGTGCGGATAGAGGTTCCCTTCCGCCACGCCGACCGCGGCGGTGCTGGCGTGCAGCTGCGCCTCCGCGGCCAGGATGTCCGGGCGCCGCCGCGCCAGTTCCGAGGGCACGCTGAGCGGCAGCTCCGTCGGCAGCGTGATCTGGGCGAGGTCGGGCTCCGGCAGCGCCGCGGTCGCTGGCGCGCTCCCCGTGAGGATCGCCAGCGCATGTCGCGCCACGCTCAGCTGCTGGCGCAAAGGCGGTAGCTGGGTCTGATCACCGGCGAGTTGAGCCTGGGCGCTGATGATGTCCAGGCGCGCGACCGATCCGGCATCGAACGCCAGCTGCACCAGCTTCAGGTTCTGGCGGTCGCGCTCGAGCAGGCTCTCGACGGTCGCGATCTGCGCGCGCAGCGAGGCGATACGCAGGGCCTGGGCCAGAGCGTTGCCGGTGACCGCCAGTCGGGCCGCTTCGAGCTGCTGCTGCCGGTATTGCGCCAGCGCCTGCTGCTGCTCGACGGAGCGGCGCCCGCCGCCCGTGTAGTCGAGCTTGTAGCTCACGGTCGGGCCGACCGAGAAGTAGGTGAATGGCGGCAGGCTGAAGTCGCCGAGAGTGGCCGCGCCGAGCTTCTGGCGGCCGGCGCTGGCCGCGAGGCCGACCTGCGGCGCCAGCGTTCCGGCCTGCGCATTCGCGAGTTCCTGTGCCTGGGCCAGCGAAGCTGCCGCCGCGCTCAGCGTACGGTTGTTGGCGAGCGCGCGCCGCACGATGCTGTCGAAGGCATCGGAATGAAAGAGCTCCCACCAATCGGGCACTGGCGCCTCGCCCGACGCGAGAAGCTGCCGCGGGATGTCGCTCGTTGCATCCTGCGCCGTCGCGGATTCGAGCGTCAGCGGCTCGGCCGTGTAGCGCTGCACCGGCAGCGGATCGGGGCGCTGGAAGTCCGGGCCGACGGTGGTGCAGCCCGCCGCCATCGCGGCGAGCGCTAGGGCCAGGGTCCTGGAGAGGCTGGTCGTGTTCATTCGATCACCATCGGCTCGTCATCCTTCGCCGCCGCCTTGGCCCGGCGCAGCAGCGCCACCAGCGGAACGGCGCAGAAGGTGAGCACCATCATCAGTTTGAAATCGTTGTTGTAGGCAATCATGGCGGCCTGCTGGCTGACGAGCGCTTCGAGCTTGGCGAGGCCGGTGGCCGTCGACAGCCCCTGCGTCGCCGGTGCCAGCAGGGCGTCGCCATAGGGCGTGATGTGCTCGGCCAGGCGCGAATGCAAGGTCTGGGTATTGCGCGTAAGCAGCACCGTGACCACCGAGATGCCGATGCTGCTGCCGATGTTGCGAACCAGGCTGAAGACGGCGGTACCCTCGTTGCGCAGCGCGGGCGCCAGCGTGGCGAAGGTGATCGCGGCCAGAGGCACGTAGACGAAGCCGGTACCGAGGCCCTGCAGCAGGCCCGACCAGATCACTTGGCTGCTGTCCATCTCGAGCGAGAAATGCGTCATCTGCCAGAGCGAGAGGCCCGTCATCGCGAAGCCGGCGGCAATGATGTAGCGCGTGTCGATGCGTCCCATCAGCCGGCCAACCACCACCATCGCCAGCAGCGTGCCGATGCCGCGCGGCGCCGTGACGAGGCCGGTCAGCACCACGGGGTAGTTCATCAGCCCTTGCAGTAGCGGTGGCAGCAAGGCCAGCGTCGCGAACAGCACGACGCCGACGATGAAGATGAAGAGATTGCCGGTGAGGAAGTTACGGTCCTTGAAAAGAGCCGGGCTGACGAAGGGCGCCTGCGTCGTCGTCAGCATGTGGACGACGAACAGGTACAGCCCGAAGCCCGCGGCTGCCGCCTCGATCACGATCTCCATGGAGCTGAACCAGTCGTTGGTCTGGCCGCGGTCCAGCATGAGCTGGAAGGCGCCGATGGCCAGGCTCAGGGCGGCAAAGCCGAACAGGTCGAAGCGCGACTTGCGCAGCACGGTCTCGTGCATGTACGCGAGGATGCCGAAGAAGCACGCGATGCCGAAGGGAACGTTGATGAAGAAGACCCAGCGCCAGCTGTAGTTCTCCGTCAGCCAGCCGCCAAGGGCCGGGCCGAGGATGGGGCCGATGGTCACGCCCATGACCCAGATGCCCATCGCCCGGCCATGATGCTCGCGCGGGTTGATGTCCAGCAGCACGGCTTGCGACATCGGGATCAGCGCCGCGCCGCAAAGCCCTTGCAGCAGGCGCGCGATGACGATCTCCGGCAGCGACTGCGCCAGGCCGCACAGAGCCGAGGCGACGGTGAAGCCGAAGATCGAAATCACGAAGATGCGCTTGCGGCCGAAGCGGCCGGCCAGCCAGCCGGACAACGGCGTCATGATGGCTGCAGCGACGATGTACGAGGTCAGCACCCAGGTCATCTGGTCCTGGGTGCTCGACAGCGACCCCTGGATGCGCGGGAGGGCCACGTTGGCGATCGTGTTGTCGAGCGCCTGCATGATCGAGGCGAGCATCACCAGCAGAGTGATGATCCGCCGGTGCGAAGCCTCGTTCGCGTGGCCGGCCGCGGCCGCTCCCGCGCTCATGTCAGTTCGCTGCGACCTTAGGGTCGGCCAATGTCTCGCCCCGGCCGAACAGGTGACGCTTGTAGCGCGTGTCGACGTCGACATTGGC
>DASXIP010000669.1:0-2721 GCA_036497875.1 Caldimonas sp. | reverse complement strand
CGCGATGTCGAACGCGAAGCGCTTGGCGAAGCGCCAGACGTCCTTCTGCGTCGGCCCGCGGACGATCGCGACGTAGACGTGCAGGCCCTTCGATCCCGTGGTCTTGACGATCGGCGCCATGCCGAGGCCCTCGAGGCCGGTACGGACGAGCTGCGCCGTCTCGACGACGCTCGCGAACGTCGCCCCCGGCACCGGATCGAGGTCGAAGTGAAGGACGTCGGGCCGGTCGACGTCGTCGCAGCGTGCATACCACGGGTTGAGGTCGATGCAGCCGAGGTTGACGACCCAGAGCAGCGACGCCAGGTCCTGGATCATCGGGAAGTCGATCACGTTGCCCGAGCCGTGCGCGATCGCGCAGGTCTCGATACACTCCGGCCGCGGCGACGGCGCGCGCTTCATGAAGAACGGCTCGCCGTCGGCGCCATCCGGGTAGCGCTTCATCACCATCGCGCGGTCGGCAAGATGCGGCAGCAGCACGTGGGCGACGTCGGCGTAGTACTGCAGCAGGTCGCGCTTGGCGATGCCGAGCGCCGGCCAGAACGGCTTGTCGAGGTTGCTGAGGCGGACCTCACGGTCGCCGATCGCGAGCAGCGCGTCCTTGCCGGCGGAAATCCGTGACTTCGGCTCGATCATCCAAGGATCCTCGCCCGCCCGACGCCGGGCAGCGGGGACGAGGATAGGCCGAAGCCGAGCCGGCCTGCGTCGACGCGCTGCCGGACGCTGATGCATTCCTCATGGCCGCACTGCTACGCTCGCGCGATGCTGGACAAGACCACCTCCGGACGTCGCGCCGAGGCCTGGCGCGGCGCCGGCGCAGTCGCGCTCGTGCTCGCCGCCGCCACCGCCGTGTCGGCCGCATTCGACGGCGCGATCTCGCTCACCAGCCAGGCGATGGTCTACCTGCTCGCGGTCGTCGCCGCCGCCTACCTGCTCGACCGGGTTGCCGCGATCGCGTGCGCGATCGGCGCCGTCGCCGCGTTCAACTTCTTCTTCGTGCCGCCGCGCTACACGCTCGTAGTCGAGCACCGCGAGCACCTGATCGCGCTGGCGGCGATGCTCGCGGTCGCGCTCCTCGTCAGCACCCTTTCGGCAGCGCTGAAGCGCCAGACCGCGGCAGCGCAAGCGAGCGAAGCGCGGGCGCGCCAGCTGCGCGAGCTGGCGAGCGAGCTCGTCGCCGCCGAGCACGAACGCGACGCATTGCGGATCGGCCGCGACGCGTTCGCGCAGGCGTTCGCCGGGCCGGTCTTCGTCGCCGGCGGGCACGACGGCGAGCTCGAGGCAGCCGAGCAGCTGCCGGAAGACGTGCAGCGGGGCTTGCGCTGCTGCATCGCCGAGGCGGCGGTGCTCGGCCCAGGCACCGGCCGCTGGCCCGGGCTCGACGCCTGGTACCTGCCGCTCGGTGCGCGCGGCCACGTCGTCGGCGCGGCGCGGGTCGAGCCGGCGCTCGCCGCTGACGACGTCGGCCGCGAGCACGCGCAGGCGATCGCTGCCCTGCTCGCGCAGGGCATCGCCAGGCTCCGCCTCGCCGAGGCGAACCTCGCCGCCCGCGCCGCGCTCGAGCGCCAGCACGTCCAGAGCACCTTCCTCGCTTCGGTGTCGCACGACCTGCGCACGCCGCTGACCGCGATCGTCGCCGCCGCATCGTCGCTGCAGGAGCAACGTGCCCGGCTCGGCGCCGACGAGCAGGACCGGATGCTCGCCGCCATCGTCTCCGAGGCGAGCTACCTGAGCGCGGTCACCGAGAACACGCTGCAGCTCGTCCGCCTCGCGGCGGGCGGCCTCGACCTGCGCCGCGAATGGCAATCGCTCGAGGAGATCGCCGGCAGCGTCGTCGCGCGGCTGCGCGCGCGCCCCGGCGGCGAGCGGATCGGCGTTCGCATCGAGCCAGGGCTGCCGTTCGTGCGCGGCGACGCGACGCTGCTCGCGCAGCTCGTCGCCAACCTGCTCGACAACGGCCTCAAGTACAGCGACGGCCCCGTCGAGCTGACCGCCTGCCGGGCCGCGGCCCAGCTGATCGTCAGCGTCAAGGACCGCGGCTCCGGCCTCGCCGCCGACGTCGCTGCGCGCGTCTTCGAGCCGTTCTACCGCGGCGAGCACGCGACCGCCCCGCGCGGCGCCGGCCTCGGCCTCGCGCTCTGCAAGGCGATCGCCGACGCGCACGGTGCCGCACTCGCGGTGAGCGGACGCCGGCACGGCGGCTGCCGCTTCACGTTGACGCTGCCGATCGAGGCGCAGCCGGCCTCGGATCTCGCCGCGTGAGCATCACCGTGCTCGTGGTCGAGGATGACGGCGAGATCCGCTCGGTGCTGCGCGCGTCGCTCGCCGCCGAGGGCTTCGAGGTACTGACGGCGGTCTCGCTCAGCGAGGCGACCGCGCTGCTCGAGCACGCGCGCCCCGACGTCCTCGTCCTCGACCTCGGCCTGCCCGACGGCGACGGCGCCGAACTCGTGCGCCGGATCCGGCGCACCAGTGCGCTGCCGATCGTGATCGCGTCGGCGCGCCACCAGGAGGCGGAGAAGATCGGCCTGCTCGATGCCGGCGCCGACGACTTCCTGACCAAGCCGTTCGGTGTCGCCGAGCTGCTCGCCCGGCTGCGCGTCGCGCTGCGCCACCGCGGCACGACCTTGCAGCCGGCGACGACGCGCTACGAGCGCGGCGACCTGCTGATCGACGTCGACGCGTACCGGGTCGAGCGCGACGGCCGCGCGCTGCACCTGACGC
>DASXIP010000668.1:0-3078 GCA_036497875.1 Caldimonas sp. | reverse complement strand
ATGCTGCTGGAAGTGCGCGAGGCATCGGGCCGACGCTATTCGCGGCTGCTCGTCCCCGGCATCGCCGGCCTGCTGCTGCTCCTCGGCGCGATCGTGATCAGCGTCTGGCGCCCGCTGCCGTCGCCGGTCGGCGAGCTCGGTAACACGTCGTACGGCATCGCCGGCTTCTCGGTCTCGTTCCTGAACGAGTACTGGCTGCTGTTCGAGCTCACGTCGGTGCTCTTGGTCGCCGCCGTGGTCGCGGCGCTCGCCGTGCTCGGCGTCGGCAGGAAGGCGCGCCATGGATAGGACCCAGCTCCTGATCGGCGTCGCCGTCGCCCTGTTCTCGCTCGGCCTCGTCGGCGTCATCGTCCGCCGCAACGTCCTCGTCATGCTGATGTGCATGGAGCTGATGCTGAACGGCGTCAACCTCAGCCTCGTCACATTCGCGCAGCAGACCGCGACGACCGTTGGCGCCGTCCTCGTCTTCCTCGTCTTCGTCGTCGCGACGGTCGAGATCGCGCTCGCCATCCCGATCGTCCTCCTGCTCGTCGGCGACAAGCGGACGCTCGACATCGGCGCCTACAACGAGCTCAGGGGATAGCGATGCTGACGCTGATCGTCGTCCTCCCGCTGCTCGGCTTCCTGCTGAACGGCATCCTCGCGACGCGCCTCGGCGGCAACGTCGTCGGCAAGCCCTTCGTGACCGCGGTCGGCTGCGGCCTGCCGATCGCCTCGTTCGTGCTCGTGATCGCGTCGGTCTTTAGGCTGAGAGCGGGCGACTACGCGCCGCTGGTCGAGATCGCGTACCGGTGGGCGCAGATCGGCGACGGTCGCTTCGAGGTCTCGTTCTACTTCGACCGCCTGGCCGCGGTGATGGCGCTCGTCGTCACCGGCGTCGGCTCGGTGATCCACGTCTACTCGGTCGGCTACATGAAGGACGACCCGGGCTACGGCCGCTTCTTCGCGTACCTGAACGTGTTCCTCTTCTTCATGCTGCTGCTCGTCCTCGGGCGATCGCTGCTCGTCCTCTTCGTCGGCTGGGAAGGCGTCGGCCTCGCGTCGTACCTGCTGATCGGCTTCTGGTTCGACGATCTCGCCAACGCGCGCGCCGGCAAGAAGGCGTTCATCACCAACCGGGTCGGCGACGCCGGTTTCCTGCTCGGCATGTTCCTGCTCTACCAGACGTTCGGAACGCTCGACATGGACCGCATCAACGCGGCGTTCGGCGGATCGGCGGCGCCGCTCGTGTCGGCGAGCCTGGTCGGCCTGCTCCTCTTCATCGGCGCGACCGGCAAGTCGGCGCAGATCCCGCTCCACGTCTGGCTGCCCGACGCGATGGCCGGACCGACCCCGGTCTCGGCGCTGATCCACGCGGCGACGATGGTGACGGCGGGCGTCTACCTCGTCGCGCGGATGTCGGGCGTGTACGCGCATGCGCCCGAGGCTTCGGCCGTGATCGCCGTCGTCGGCGTCGCGACCGCGTTCTTCGCGGCAACGATCGCGCTCGTCCAGACCGACATCAAAAAAGTGCTCGCGTACTCGACGATCTCGCAGCTCGGCTTCATGTTCCTCGCGCTCGGCGTCGGCGCCTACGCGGTCGCGATCTTCCACGTCGTCACGCACGCGTTTTTCAAGGCGTGCCTGTTCCTCGGCGCCGGCAGCGTCATCCACGCGCTCGGCGGCGAGCAGGACGTACGCAAGATGGGCGGCCTCGCGCGCCGGATCCCGCTCACCTTCTGGACCTTCGCGATCGCCACCGCGGCGATCGCCGGCATCCCGCCGCTGGCCGGCTTCTTCTCCAAGGACGAGATCCTCTGGTACGCGTTCGCGAGCACGAGCGGCGGCACGCCGCTGCTCTGGCTCGTCGCCGCGGCGACCGCGCTGATGACGGCGTTCTACATGTTTCGCCTGCTCTGGCTCACCTTCCTCGGCCGCTCGCGGATGACGGCCGAGGTCGAGCACCACGTCCACGAATCGCCGGCGTCGATGACCGGCGTCCTCGTCGTCCTCGCGCTGCTCTCCGCCGTCGGCGGCTTCATCGCCGTGCCGCATTTTCTCGAGCCGCAGCTCGCCCTGCCGGCGGTGCACGAGTCGCTGCACGCCGCCGAGACGCCGCTCCTCGTCGTCTCGGTCGTCCTCGCTTTCGCGGGCCTCGCCGCCGCCGCCTTCCTGTTCGGCGGGCCCCCAGAGCGCGCCGACCGCCTGCGCGCGCGCTTTGCCGGGGTACACCGCGTGCTCTTCGCAAAGTACTTCATCGACGAGCTCTATGAGCGCGTCATCGGCCGTCCGCTGGTCTGGATCGCCGACCGCATCTTCCTGCGCCTCGGCGACCGCGCCCTCCTCGACGGCACGCTCAACGGGATGGCGGCGATCGGGCGCGGCGGCGGGCGGCTGCTCGCGCGGATCCAGACCGGCAGCCTTCATTTCTATGCCTGGCTGGTGCTCGTCGGCATTGCCGGCGCGCTGATCTGGAGCTGGCGCCATGTCTGAGGCCGCCGTGCTCAACTGGGTGCTCTTCCTGCCGCTGGTCGGCGTGGCGCTGCTCGCCGTCGTCCCGGCTGCGAATGGCAAGCTCGTCCGCGCGGTCTCGCTCGCCGTCATGATCGTCCAGCTCGCGCTGACGGCATGGCTCTACACGCGCTTCGACCCAAGCGTCGGCGGGCTGCAGTTCGAGACGCGGCTGCCGTGGATCGCCGCCTGGGGCGTGAACTACCAGATCGGCCTCGACGGCTACAACATCCTGCTCGTCGTGATGACGGCCTACCTCGGGCCGCTCGTCGTCGCCGGCGCGTTCACCGCGATCGCCAAGGACGTGAAGCTGTTCTACGCGATGGTCTTCCTGGTCCAGTTCGCGATGGTCGGCACCTTCCTCGCCCAGGACCTGTTCCTGTTCTACGTGTTCTGGGAAACGATGCTGATCCCGATGTTCCTGCTGATCGGCATCTGGGGCGGCGAGCGGCGCATCTACGCGACGATCAAGTTCGTCCTCTACACGGCGTTCGGCAGCATCATCATGCTCGCCGCGGTGATCTACCTCGTCTGGTCGCTGCAGAAGACGACCGGAATCACCTCGTTCGCGTTCGCCGACCTCGTGCG
>DASXIP010000667.1:0-3230 GCA_036497875.1 Caldimonas sp. | reverse complement strand
GGGCTCGTCGACGTCTACCGTCGAATCGAGATGCCGACCTCGGCCGTTCTCGCACGCATCGAGCGCACCGGCGTGCTGATCGACTCGGCGCTGCTCGCCGCGCAGAGCCAGGAGCTCGCCGAGCGCATGGCGGCGCTCGAGCAGGAGGTCTACGAGATCGCCGGCCAGCCGTTCAACCTCGGTAGCCCGAAGCAGATCGGCGAGATCCTGTTCGGCAAGCTCGGCCTGCCGGTCGGCAGGAAGACGGCGAGCGGCGCGCCGTCGACCGACGAGGACGTTCTGCAGGAGCTCGCCGCCGACTATCCGCTTCCCGGCAAGCTTCTCGAGCACCGCAGCCTGTCGAAGCTGAAGGGCACCTATACCGACAAGCTGCCGCTGATGGTCAACCCGCAAACCGGGCGCGTGCATACGACGTATGCGCAGGCGGTCGCGGTGACCGGGCGCCTCTCGAGCAACGAGCCGAACCTGCAGAACATCCCGATCCGCACGACCGAGGGCAGGCGCATCCGAGAGGCGTTCATCGCGCCGGAGGGCGCCTCGATCCTGTCGGCCGACTATTCGCAGATCGAGCTCAGGATCATGGCCCATATCTCGGCCGATGAGGGCCTGCTCGCCGCGTTCGGCGGCAACCTCGACATCCACCGCGCGACCGCGGCCGAGGTGTTCGGCGTCGGCCTCGCCGACGTCTCGCACGAGCAGCGTCGCTACGCCAAGGTGATCAACTTCGGCCTCATCTACGGCATGAGCGCGTTCGGCCTCGCCGCCAACCTCGGCATCGAGCGCAGCGCCGCGACCGCCTACATCGAGCGCTACTTCGCGCGCTATCCGGGCGTGAAGCGCTACATGGACGAGACGCGCGCACAGGCGGTGGAGCGCGGCTGGGTCGAGACTCTGCTCGGCCGGCGCGTTCATCTGCCCGAGATCCGAAAGCCCGGTCCGCGGCGCAGTGCCGCCGAGCGGCAGGCGATCAACGCGCCGATGCAGGGCACTGCGGCCGATCTCGTCAAGCTGGCGATGATCGCGGTGCAGGAGCTGATCGACGGCGAGGGCAGGGCGACGCGGATGATCATGCAGGTCCACGACGAGCTCGTCTTCGAGGTGCCCGACAACGAGCTCGACTGGGCGCGCGAAGCCGTGCCGAAGACGATGGCGAGCGTCGCGACGCTCGCGGTGCCGCTCGTCGCCGAGGTCGGCGTCGGCGTCAACTGGGACCAGGCGCACTGACCAGGGCGGCGTACGCCGCGTCTCGAGCAACGCCCCGGTTCGCGGGGGAACCTAGGGCAAAGCACTAGGTCGAAGCCGGTCTCGTCTACACCGACTAGGGCAAAGCCCCGGTTCCTTTCGTGGTCGTGCACCCTATCGTGCGCGCATTCGACGTGCAGCCCCAGGGAGCAACGCCATCGATCAGCCGCTGCTCGAGGTCGAGAATGTGTCGGTCCGCTTCGGTGGCATCGTCGCTCTCGACCGCGTCTCGTTCGGCGTCGCGCGCGGCCACATCGTCTGCTTGATCGGTCCGAACGGCGCCGGTAAGACGACGTTGTTCAACTGCCTGTCGCGCCTCTACACGTTCAGCGAGGGGCGGATCGCGTTCGAGGGGCGATCGCTGCTCGAGACGCCGCCGTACGGCATCGCTGCGCTCGGCATCGGACGCACATTCCAGAACCTGGCGCTGTTCCGGACCATGAGCGTGCGCGAGAACGTGCAGCTCGGCGGCCATTCGCGCACGCGCACCGGCTATGTTGCCAACGCCTTGCGCCTGCCCGCAGTGCGGCGCGAGGAGACTCGCCTTGGTGCCACAGTCGACCGGCTGCTCGCGCTGCTCGAGCTCGGGTCGGTCGCCGACGTCGCGGTCATGGATCTGCCGTTCGGCACCCAGAAGCGGGTCGAGCTCGGGCGCGCGCTCGCAAGCGAGCCCAAGCTGCTGCTGCTCGACGAGCCGGCGGGCGGGCTCAACCACGAGGAGGTCGGGACCTTGATGGACCTTCTGCGCCGGATCCGCGCTGAGCTCTCGCTGACGATGCTGCTCGTCGAGCACCACATGAACATGGTGATGCGCATCTCCGACCGCGTCATCGCGCTCGACTTCGGAAGGAAGATCGCCGACGGCGCGCCCGCCGAAGTGCAGGCGAACGACGACGTCATCCGGGCCTACCTCGGAGTCGCTGCGTGAGCGGTGCGACCGCGGGCACGCTGCTCGACGTGCGCGGGCTCGCCGCCCAGTACGGCCCGACGCGCGTCCTCCACGGCATCGACTTCACCGTCCTCGACGGCGGCATCACGGCGGTCCTCGGCGCCAACGGCGCCGGCAAGACGACGCTGCTGCGCGCCGTCTGCAACATGATCAAGACGAGCGGCGAGGTGCGCCTCGCCGGCGACCGCATCGACGGCTTGCAGACCGAGACGATCGTGCGGCGCGGCGTCGCTCACGTTCCCGATGGTCGCGGCACGTTCATGAACCTGAGCGTCGAGGAGAACCTGCGCGTCGGCGCGCACACGCGCAAGGACCGCGGCGAGATCGGCGCCGACTGCGAGCGCATCTACGCTCACTTCCCGCGCCTGAAGGAGCGCCGCCGCCAGCAGGCCGGGACGCTTTCGGGCGGCGAGCAACAGATGCTCGCAGTGTCGCGAGCGCTGATGCTGCGGCCACGCCTGCTGCTGCTCGACGAGCCCTCGTTCGGCCTTGCGCCGCTGATCGTCCAGCAGCTGTTCGAGATCCTGAAGTCGATCAACCAGGGCGAGCGGATCGGCATGCTGCTGGTCGAGCAGAACGCGGCGATGGCGCTTGCGCTCGCCGACCACGCGTACCTGCTCGAGACCGGCCGCGTCGTCATGTCGGGTCCGGCCGCGGCGATCCGCAGCGACGAATCGATCCGCCGCTCCTACCTCGGCTATTGACGGCATGGACCCGCTGCTGCACCAGATCCTTTCCGGCCTCGCGACCGGCGGCATCTACGCGAGCGTCGCCCTCGCGCTGGTGATGATCTACCAGGCCACGCACCTGGTGAACTTCGCGCAGGGCGAGATGGCGATGTTCGCGACCTACCTCGCCTGGGCGTTGATCCAGGCGGGCGTGCCGTACTGGGGCGCGTTCGCGATCACGGTCGTGAGCGCGTTCGTGCTCGGCGTCGCGATCGAGCGGATCATCGTCCGGCCGGTCGAGAACGCGCCGATCCTCGCCGTTGTTATCGTCTTCATCGCACTGCTCGTCATCTTCAACAGCATCGCCGGCT
>DASXIP010000666.1:0-1806 GCA_036497875.1 Caldimonas sp. | reverse complement strand
CGGCGATGCCGGCGAGACCTTCAAGGCCTTCTCGACGCTCGACGGCCAGGGCATGAAGCTGTTGCAGCAGGCCGGCATCGTTCCGCTCGTCGTCACCGGTCGCGACTCGCCTGCGGTGCGCCGGCGCATGGCTGATCTCGGCGTCGTCCATGCTGCCTATGGCGCCGCCGACAAGATGGCGGCGGCAGCAACGCTGCTCGCTGCGCTCGGCATCGCCTGGGACCGGGTCGCCGCGATCGGCGACGACTGGCCCGATCTGCCGATCCTGCAGCGGGCCGCGTTCTCGTGTGCGCCGCCGCAGGCGCACGTCGAGGTCCGCGCCGCGGTCGACCACGTCACCGCGGCGGCGGCAGGCCGGGGCGCGGCACGCGAGTTCTGCGACCTGTTGCTCGTCGCTGCCGGCCGCTACGCGGAGCTTCTCCGCGCTCCGTTGTTCGCCCTCGATGGCGCTCGATGAGGCCGTCAGCGCGCCGCCGAGCGGCGGCCTCGAGGACGATGACGGCGTCGACCTCAGTTTCGCGGGGCCGGAGCCGGTCCCGACGGCGTCGTTGCCGGCACGCCTGCTCGACCTCGTGTCGGCGTACCTTCCGCTCCTGATGATGGCGGTACTCGCATCGGGGACGTGGTGGCTGGTTCGCAATGCGCCGAGCGTGGAGGCGCCGCGCGCCGAGGTCGCGCCGCGTCACGAGCCCGACTACGAGATGGTGAACTTCGTCGTCCAGCGCTTCGCAAAGGACGGCACGCTGCGCACCGAGATCGAGGGCGACCGGCTGCGCCACTTCCCCGACACCGACACCCTCGAGGTCGACCGCGCGCGGATCCGGGCAATCGATCGCCAGGGCATCGTCACCGTCGCCGTCGCCAACAAGGCGCTCGCCAACGGTGACGGCAGCGAAATCCAGCTGCTCGGCGATGCCCGCGTGACACGGCCGGCGCACGACGGCGAAGAACGGATCGAGTTCCGCGGCGAGTTTCTGCAGGCCTTCCGCGATGTCGAGCGGGTGCGCTCGCACCTGCCGGTCGTCGTCACCCAGGGTGAAAGCGTCGTCCACGCCGATGGCATGGAGTACGACAACCTGGCGCGCGTCGTCGACCTGATGGGGCATACGCGCGCGACCTTCGTGCCGCCGCGCCGGTCGGCCACGCAGTGAGTCCGCTCGTCTTCATCACCGGTGCGTCGAGCGGCATCGGCCGAGCGCTGGCGGCGCGCTTCCATCGCGCCGGCTATCGGCTCGCCCTGGTCGCGCGGCGCGCCGACGAGGTCGCGAAGTGGGCGACCGCGCAGGGATTCGATGCTGCGAGCTGGGCGGTCTATGGCGCCGACGTCCGCGACGTTGCCGCGATCACCGCTGCCGGCCGCGCGTGCATCGCGGCGCAGGGGCTGGCCGACATTGTCATCGCCAACGCCGGCATCAGTGTCGGGATCGACACCGCCGAGCTCGCCGACCTCGACGTCCTGCGCGCCACCTACGAGACCAACAACCTCGGCATGGCGGCGACATTCCAGCCTTTCGTGGCGCCGATGCGCGAGAAGAGGAGTGGGACGCTGGTCGGCGTCGCCAGCGTCGCCGGCATCCGCGGCCTGCCCGGCCACGGCGCTTACTCATCGAGCAAGGCGGCGGTGATCATCTACTGCGAAAGCTTGCGCGGCGAGCTGCGGCCGTTCGGCGTCAAGGTGGTGACGATCTCGCCAGGCTACGTCGACACGCCGCTCACCAAGGGCAACCGTTATTCGATGCCGTTCCTGATGCGCCCCGACGCGTTCGCCGACCACGCCTACGCAGCGATCGTCGCCGGCGCGAGCTA
>DASXIP010000665.1:0-7136 GCA_036497875.1 Caldimonas sp. | reverse complement strand
AGGATCGTCGCCGCCGGGCGCGGCGGCCGGTCGACACCGGACGCGGCGGCAGGCGCGCGGAAAGCGGAGGCGTCGGCGGGCGTGGAGGGCATCGGCGGGAGCGAAAGCTGCTATCGACAAGTTTGACACGCGGGGTCGGATGGCGTCGGAGCGTTCCGACACGGCCAGCCTCGCGTCCCCGACACGTAATCAGCGGCTCAGCCTATCGATGCCGCACGGACGCCGGCCGAAGATTGCACTCGTCATCTGCAAGCCGCGCCGCGGCGCCAACCAGGAGTCCAGACATGCTTCACTATGCGGTTGTGTTCTTCGTGATCGCGTTGATCGCGGCGCTGTTCGGTTTCGGCGGCATCGCTGCCGGCGCCGCCGGCATCGCCAAGATCCTGTTCATCGTCTTCATCATCCTCGCGGTCGCCACCTTCCTGTTCGGCCGCAATCGCGGCTCATAGCAGAAGGCGCCCGGCAAGGGGGCCTTGCCCGCGGCAACGCGGACAAGGCCCTTTGTGTGTTCGTGGTCAGCAGGGTCCGGGGTCCGCGCCGACGACGGCCTCAACGAGCCGAAGACGATCCTTCGATCTGCGCACGCAGCGCGACCGCCGCGGCCGGCGCGCGTTCCTTGGCGCCGCTGATGAAGAACAGGAAGACGTCGCGCGGAGCACCAGCGGGCAGCGCCGGCGTCAGCCGGGTGACGCCGGCGGGATCGGCACCTGTACTCCAGGCTCGCGCCCGCTCGGCCCAGGCAGCGATCGCCTGCGGCGGATATCCGGTCGTGCACGAGGCTTCGCAGCGCATCAGCCGCGCGTAGACGAAGTCGGCGCTCGAGTCGGCGAACGACGGGTAGTCGTCGCTGTCGGCGAAGACCGTCGCGACGCCGTGCCGCCGCGCCAGCTCGACGTACTCCACCGAGCGAAAACTGGGATGGCGCACCTCGATCGCGTGACGGAGGCGAAGCGCCCCGAGTCGGTCGGGCAGCAACCGCAGGAAGCCCTCGATGTCGGCAGCGTCGAACGTCTTGGTCGGAGCCAGCTGCCAGACGATCGGCCCTAGCTTCGGTCCGAGCTCGACCAGCCCGCTCGCGAAGAAGCGCTCGATCGCTTCGCCGGCTTCGGCGAGGACGCGACGGTTCGTCGCATAGCGCGTCGCCTTGACCGAGAAGACGAAGCCGTCGGGCGTCGCGTCGTGCCACCTGGCGAAGCTCGCCGCAGTCTGGTTGCGATAGAAGGTCGCGTTGATCTCGATCGCCGAGACGCGTGCGCTCAGGTATGCGAGCTCCTGCGCCTGGGCGAGCCCTGGCGGGTAGAAGTCGTTGCGCCAGGGTTCGTAGACCCAGCCGCCGACGCCGACACGGATGCGACCTCCGGGCAATGTCGACACTGGCCGGCGTCAGACGCGATGGAAACTGCTGCCGTCGACGCGGATGCGGTCGCCGACGTGCAGGTTGCCGAGCTGGCTACGCTCGAAGACGCGCGTGTGGCCGTCGTCGAGACGGACATGAATGCGATAGCCGACGACGGTCTCGTGGATGTTGCGCTCGACGTTGTTGCCGGCGACGGCGCCGCCCGCTGCGCCGAGACCCGTCATCGCCGCCCGCCCAAGCCCGCTGCCGAACTGGTTGCCGATGACGGCGCCTGCGACTCCGCCGATGACAGCGCCTGCGCCGGTGCCTTGCGGCCGCTTGCGGATCGGATCGATGCTCTCGACCGACCCGAGCCGACCGCTCGGCACCGCCTGCCCGGCGACGCGCGGGTCACGCGCAGCTGGCGCGGATCGAACCTGGTCATCGACATTGGTGGCCGGCCCTGGCATCGGGGCCGCAGCATAGCCGCTCGGCTGCACTGGCGCGGGCGGCGGCGCGACCGCAGGAGCCGGCGCGAGCGCGGCGGTCGGCGCCGGCGGCACCGGGGTTCCGTCGCGCGCGGCATCTGCCGGCACCGCGGTCGTCGCGGGCACGGTCTGCGCCGTCGCCGCGCCCGCGGTCTGCTCGCTTGGGCTGCAAGCGCTTAGCGTCAGCGCCGCGAACATCGTCGCAGCGCCGACGGCGGCGGCAAGCCAGCGCGACAGCGCGCGCTTGGCAACGGGGATGGTTTCGGTGGACATCATGGCTCCTTGGCGTGCTCGCGACGATGGAGCGCGGCAAGCGACAGAAGGTTCGCACAGGTCGAATCGCAGTTGTGACCGCGCGTATCGCCCGGTCGTGTGGGCGAGGAGGTCGAGCCGCTGTCGGACCACGCCGACCTGGCCCTTGCCATCACCGCGTCATGCAACGCTGCGATGCTCTCCCGAGTCGCGGTAGGCGGCTTCCTACCGGAAGTCCCTGCCGTCGCCGATGGCGGCGGTGCAGCGACGCGGCAGAGTGATCGCAAGGAGAACGCAATCATGGCGAACGATACGCAGTGGGCCGAGGACGTGAAACGCTGGTGCCTGGCCGGTGCCCGTTCCGCCGAGCCGGAGCTCGACGACGGCGGCGACGACGTCGCGCTCGGCTACGAAGCCGCGCATCCAGCGCTGCAAGCGCGCCATTGGCCTGAGGCCCTCACCACGGATCGATGAAGCGGCCGCTGCCCGGCTCGGGCACCCGCGCTGCGTCGAGCGTTGCCACCAGCCAGCGCCGGCTCTCCGCAGGGTCGATGACGGCGTCGATCTCGAGCATCGCTGCCATCTGAATCGCCTTGCCTTTCTCATATTGCTCGGCGACGAGACGCGCGCGTACGGCGTCTCGCTCGGTGCCGTCGGGTGCGGCGGCGAGCTCCTTGCGGTAGCCGAGTTCGACCGCGCCTTCGAGCCCCATCGCGCCGAACTCGCCGCTCGGCCACGCGACGGTCGCCATCGGCGCGTGCATTCCGCCCGCTGCCATCGCCATCGCACCGAGACCGTAGGCCTTGCGCAGGACGATCGCCGCGACCGGAACGCGCAGCTGCGCGCCGACGACGAACATCCGGCTGACGTGGCGCACCTGGCCCCGGGTCTCGATCTCGGGGCCGACCATGAAGCCGGGCGTGTCGATCAGCGAGACGATCGGCAGGCCGTGGGCATCGCACAGCTGCAGGAAGCGCGCTGCCTTGTCGGCAGCGTCGGCATCGATCGCACCGCCGAGATGGATCGGGTTGTTGGCGATCACGCCGACCGGCCGGCCGGCGATGCGGGCGAGCACGGTGACGATGCCGAGGCCGAAGCCGGTGCGCAGCTCGAGAGTGGAGTCCGGATCGAAGAGCGCCCCGACGACCGCGCGGATGTCGTACGAGCGCAGCCGGTTTTCCGGCAGCAGCTCGCGTAGCCCGCTCGCGTCGGTGCCGGTGAGCGCGTCAGTGCGGCCCTGGAAGAACGCAAGATAGCGGCGCGCGACGGCGACCGCTTCGGCTTCGTCACCGACAAGGACATCGATCACGCCGGCGCGCGACTGCACCTCGCTCGGGCCGATCTCCTCGGGCCGGAACACACCGAGGCCGCCGCCTTCGACCATCGCCGGGCCGCCCCTGCCGATCGAGCTTGCGCGCGTCGCGATGACGACGTCGCAGCAGCCGAGCAACGCGGCGTTGCCGGCGAAGCAGCGGCCGGCGACGATGCCGACCAGCGGCACGCGGCCGCTCAGGCGCGCAAGGCTGGCAAAGGTCGTCACGTGAAGGCCGGCGACGATCGGAACGTCGACGTCGCCGGGTCGCCCGCCGCCGCCTTCGGCGAACAGCACCACAGGCAGCCGGTTCTTGCCTGCGATCGCGAGCAGGCGATCGGTCTTCTGATGGTTGCGCATGCCCTGCGTGCCGGCGAGCACGGTCGCGTCGTACGCCATGACGACGGCGCGTGCGCGCTCGGCGCCGAAGACGCTCGCGTTGACGGTGCCGATGCCGGTGACCATGCCGTCAGCCGGCGTGTTGTGCAGCAGGTCGTCGAGCTCGCGCCGGCGCCGCTGGGCGGCGAACGCGAGGGCGCCGTACTCGACGAAGCTGCCGGGGTCGCAGAGGTCGGCGATGTTCTCGCGCGCCATTCGCATGCCGAGCGCGCGGCGCCGCGCGACGGCGTCGGGACGGGCCTCATCGTGCAGCAAGGCCTCGCGCGCGCGCAGCTCGATGAGATCGGCACGGATCGTCTCCGGGCGCGCGGCATTGCCCGGCTTCGCCGTCACCGGCGCCACGCTCGTCTGCAGGCGAAGCGTTGCAATCTCGTCGCCTGCTGCGACGACATCGCCGGCGCTGCAGCGCACCGACTCGATCACGCCGCCGCCGACAGCGCGCACCTCGTGTTCCATCTTCATCGACTCGACGACCGCGACCAGCTCGCCCTCGGCGACGTGGCCACCCTTCGTCACCGCCAGCGCGACGATGCTGCCGGCGAGCGGAGAGACGATCCGCAGCACTGCCAACGCGGTCCTCACGCCGGCCGCATCGCGCCGGGATAGCGCGCGATCGTCAGCCCGTCGAGGTCGATCCCCGCGGCACGACCCGAGACGACGTCGGCGATCACGCGCGCGGTGCCGGCCGCCATCGTCCAGCCGAGCGTGCCGTGGCCGGTAGCGAGGAACAGGTTGGCGATCGGGGTCGGACCGACGAGCGGCGTGCCGTCGGGCGTCATCGGCCTGAGGACGCACCAGAACTCGGCGCCTGCGAGATCGCCGCCATTGGGAAACAGGTCGCCGAGGACGTGCGCGAGCGTGTCCTTGCGCGCCGCGTGCAGGCGCAGGGTGTAGCCGGCAAGCTCGGCAGTGCCGCCGACGCGGATGCGGTCGCCGAGGCGCGTGACCGCGACCTTGTGCGTCTCGTCCATCACGGTCGATTCGGGAGCACCGTCGTGGTCACGGATCGGCACCGTGATCGAGTACCCCTTGACCGGGTAGACCGGTATGCGGACGCCGATCGGCGCGAGCAACAGCGGCGAGTGGCTGCCGAGGGCGACGACATACGCATCGGCGGCCAAGGTCTCGCTCGCGGTCGCGACCCCCGCGATGCGGTCTCCGGCCCGCGCGATCGCGAGGACGTCCGTCCGGAACCGGAAATCGACTCCGCGCTCAGCGGCGAGCGCCGCCAGCCGCTGGGTGAACTTGTAGCAGTCGCCGGTCTCATCGCCCGGCAGCAGGAGGCCGCCGACGAACTTCTCGCGGACCCGTGCGAGCGCGGGCTCGTGGCGGACGCAGCCGTGGCCGTCGAGCAACTCGAAGGCGACTCCGCTCTGGCGCAGGATGTCAATGTCGCCGGCACTACAGTCGAACTGCTGCTGGGTGCGAAAGAGCTGCAGGGTTCCCTGCATGCGTTCGTCGTAGACGATCCCGGTGGCCGCGCGCAGGGCGCGCAAGCAGTCGCGGCTGTACTCGGCGAGCCGCACCATCCGCGCCTTGTTGACCGCATAGCGTGCCGCCGTGCAGTTGCGCAGCATCGCCAGGCACCAGCGGACCATCACCGGATCGAGGTGGCGGATGACCAGCGGCCGGTGGTGCATCGCCAGCCACTTGATCGCCTTCATCGGCACGCCGGGGCCTGCCCAGGGTGCCGAATAGCCGGGCGAGACCTCGCCGGCGTTGGCAAAGCTCGTCTCCAGCGCCGGACCCTCCTGGCGATCGACGACGACGACCTCGTGGCCGGAGCCGGCGAGCTCGTAGGCAATCGTCACGCCGACAACCCCGGCGCCGAGGACGAGGACCTTCACGCGGCGGCCCGGTGCGGCCGATCCGGGAGCGTCACGCGAAGAGGTCTCCGGACATTGCGGTCTTCGAGGCGGTGCGCTGCGTCATGCGGGTGCGGCATCATTCGGCGGTGCGGGCGATTTTGCACGCACGAACCGGAGGAGACTCCCTTGGTTCACGTCATGGCTTCGATCGTCGTCCAGCCCGAGCAGGCGCAGGCGGCACGAACGCTGCTCGCCGGCATCGCCAACGGGCGAACGGTGTTCGCGGCGCCACCGGGGATCGTCAGCTACGCGAGGGCGGACGCCCCGTGAGCCTCGTGCCCCCGTTCGTCGCGCCGGCGCTGTTCGACGATGCCGCGACGGCGCTCGCCCGCGTCCGCGAGATCTACGACGCCAGCGTCGATCACCTACGCGGCGCGCTGCAGACGTACGTCAGCGGCGGCGCGCCGGCGGGCCACGTGCGCGCGTGCTATCCGTTCGTTCGTGTCCACACCGACACCGTCGCGCGCGCCGACTCGCGGCTCAGCTACGGCTTCGTCTCGGGCCCAGGCAGCTACGAGACGACGCTGACGCGGCCCGACCTGTTTGCGAGCTACTACCTCGAGCAGTTCCGCCTCCTGCTGCAGAACCACGGCGTCTCACTCGAGGTCGGCACGAGCGTGCAGCCGATCCCGGTCCATTTCTCGTTCGCCGAGCACGACCACATCGAGGGCAGCCTGAACGCCGACCAGCGGCTGCTGTTGCGCGACGTCTTCGACCTCCCCGACCTTGGCGCGATGGACGACGGCATCGCCAACGGCACCTATGTCCCCCGCGCCGGCGAGGCGCGGCCGCTGGCGCTCTTCACGGCGCCGCGGGTCGACTACTCGCTGCACCGGCTGCGCCACTACACGGGCACCGACCCCGAGCACTTCCAGAACTTCGTCCTCTTCACCAACTACCAGTTCTACATCGACGAGTTCGTTCGCCTCGGCCACGAGGCGATGGCCGGCGCGTCGGGCAGCGGTGGCTACGACGCGTTCGTCGAGCCGGGCAACGTGATCGAACGCAGGACCGGCCTGCCGCCGCGACCCGGCGACGAGCTCGGCGCGGCGCCGCCGCGGCTGCCGCAGATGCCGGCCTACCATCTCGTTCGCGCCGATCGCGGCGGCATCACGATGGTCAACATCGGCGTCGGCCCGGCCAACGCGAAGACGATCACCGATCACATCGCGGTGCTGCGCCCGCACGCATGGGTGATGCTCGGCCACTGCGCCGGGCTGCGCAACACGCAGCAGCTCGGCGACTACGTGCTCGCCCACGGCTACGTCCGCGAGGACCACGTCCTCGACGAGGACCTGCCGCTCTGGGTGCCGATCCCGGCGCTCGCCGAGGTCCAGGTCGCGCTCGAGGAAGCGGTCGCCGAGGTGACGCAGCTGAAGGGCTACGAGCTGAAGCGCATCATGCGCACCGGCACGGTCGCGAGCACCGACAACCGCAACTGGGAGCTGCTGCCGTCGCGCAACGCGCTCAGCACGCCCGAG